>JAVYOD010000006.1:0-36099 GCA_038734825.1 Thermoplasmatales archaeon | reverse complement strand
AGAATGGGGTCTCTGGCAGGATTTATTGAGGCAGGAGAACTTGCCTTCAATGTCCAAGGATAGCCTCCTTAGTACTCATCCCGTAAGGGCGGCAGTCAAGAGCCCTGACGAGATATCTGAGATATTTGATGAGATAAGCTACGGAAAGGGGGCCTCGGTGCTTCGAATGATAGAGGAATTCATTGGCGAGGAAAAATTTAAGGAGGGAGTTTACAGGTACCTAAAGCGCTTTGAATATTCGAATGCGACGTCAGAGGACCTCTGGAATTCTTTATCTGAGGTTAGCGGAAAAGACATTTCTTCACTAATGAAATCTTGGTTGAATAAGGAAGGGCTTCCAGTGGTCATAGTATCTCAGGAAAACGGCTCCATAAAGGTATCACAAAAAAGATTTACATACATGGAAAATAACGATGGATACCTTTGGGAGGTTCCACTCTTCCTGAAAAGCGATAAGAGAATGCGTAAATTACTCTTAAAGGAGAAGGAAAGAAAAATTAAAGTGGGCGCTGATGTAATTCTAGATCCTAAGGCAGCAGGTTACTACAGGCTCCTCTTCAAGGGAAACCTTCTCAATAAGATATTAGCCTCAGATCCTACTCCGGAGTTCCTCGGAAAACTTATAGATGATTATTATGCGTTTCTCCTTTCTGGTGATATAGATTTCAGCGATCTTTCAGCTTTAGTCTCTTCCCTTAGGAGCAGAGATGAATATACCCTGGTCCTTAGATTAGGAGATGTTTTAGAACAGCTCGCTCAGATTGTACCGACTGACGAGATCATCTCAACGGCATCGTCCTATTATAAAGAAAAATTGGAACGATTCAGCGGGAGCAAGGATGAGAATTCGAAAGTTATTGTTGACAACTTCTCAACTGCTCTCGCAATCATAGATCCTAAATTTAGGGAGAGCGAGAAGGTTAAATTAGATGATTTTGAGAGTATTCCTGCAGAGAGGAGAACGTCAGTATTGATATCTGCAGCGATGAGTAACTACCAAAAAGACAGGTTGTGGGATATGCTAAGGTCTCCTGAAAATGATGTGGAGTCCGCAAGGGCCATGTTTGCCATGGGAATGTTTCCGGATGCAGCTGCAGTAACTGAATTCCTGAATTTCGCCGTTTCAAGAACAGAGATGAGGGGTAATTTGATATATGCGTTAAGGGGTTCCATAATCAATAGAGAGTTCCGTGCTGAGATTTGGAAATGGCTCCCACAAAACCTCAATACGATACGAGAGATATATAAAGGAAGCAGCTCTATTTCTCGCCTAATGGAGCTAGCAATATCTATTGACGGTATTGGTCATAGACAGGACGTAGATGCTTTCCTTGGATCAAACAGTATTCCAGAGGCATCAGCAGGCATAAAAAATGGTCTAGAGAAATTAGAAATAAATGAAAAACTCATTGCAAGGATTACAAGAAAATGAATTTATAATCTCCTTTGATACTGGATGGATGGATAATGAACCTCTATGAATATCAGGCAAAAGATCTGTTTAGAAAATTTGGAATTCCCGTCCCCGAGGGTTCTTATTTTGAATCCGCAGATAAACTCAGGTGGAATAAATTTCCTGTTGTTATAAAGGCCCAGGTACTCACTGGCGGAAGGGGAAAGGCAGGGGGAATTAAATTCGCATCAGACGAGAGCGAATTAGTTCAAAAGGGAAAAGAAATACTAGGAATGACGATAAAAGGGTTCAAGGTCAAGGGTATTTTGCTTGAAGAAAAACTAGACATAGCAAAGGAATTGTATGTTTCCATAACCCTTGATAGGAGCAGAAAGGAGCCCGTGATAATGGCCTCGAGGTCTGGAGGTGTAGAAATAGAAGAAGTACCTGATTCTGAAATAGTGAAATACTGGGTTGACCCCGTTCTAGGTTACTCCAGTTTCATCGGAAGGATAATGACAACAAAACTTAAACTCGACCAGAATGAGGGGAAGCAGTTTCAAGATATTTTACAGAAAATGTATTCATTATATAGCCAGTATGATTGTGAACTCGTTGAAATCAACCCGCTGACTGTTTTAAGGGATGGGAGGCTTGTTGCGGGAGATGCAAAGGTCATAGTGGATTCAGACTCCCTATTCAGGCACAAGGATATACCTGATAATCCTGCAGATATGACAAAGTTAGAAAGACTGGCACATTCCAGGGGCTATTCCCTCGTAGAGCTTGATGGCCACATTGGAGTAATAGCAAATGGAGCTGGGCTGACAATGGCTACCCTAGATGGCCTTACCCTTAAAGGGCTCAAACCTCGGAATTTCTTGGATCTTGGTGGAACAGATGATGTCGAGAAGGTAGTAGGAGCGTTCGAAATTCTTAAGGAAGCTGATATAGTTGCATTGTTCATAAACATATTCGGCGGTGTTACCAGATGCGACACCGTTGCCAAAGGGATAGTGGAAGCGAAGAAAAGAGTAGGATTTTCAGTACCAATAGTAGTAAGGTTATCAGGAGTTAACGAAGATATTGGAAGGCAGATACTTAAGGAAAACGGGATTGCAGCATTTTCGGATATGATGCAAGCAATCGATGATATTAAAAAGGTGGTGAAATAGATGGGAATTATAGTTGGTGAGGACACGAGGATAATGGTACAAGGAATAACGGGACATCAGGGCTCGTTCAATGCAGTACAGATGCAGAAATTCGGTTCAAAGGTCGTTGCAGGTACATCTCCGGGGAAGGGTGGAACTGAGGTCAATGGAATAAAAGTATACAACTCGGTTGAAGAGGCGATGGTCGAGGAACCTAACGCCACATTCATCTCCGTTGCTGCACCTTACGTCCTTGATGCGGCCATGGAAGCGCTTTATAATGGCCTGGATTTAATTTACATACTTACAGAAAAGGTGCCCTATCAGGATACAATGAAAATCGTTAGTCTTGCAAAAAAGATGGGGAAAATAGTCCTTGGACCTAACGGACCTGGGGCCACGACTCCATTCACGTGCAAGTTGGGTATCATGCCTAACCAAATATTTAGAAAAGGTGAAATAGGCGTCATTTCGAGGAGCGGAACTCTAACTTACGAAATAGTTAACCTTATTACGGAAAGCGGGTTGGGCGAAAGCACTGTCGTTGGCTTGGGAGGAGATCCGGTAACTGGGCTTAGCTTCATAGATGTTCTTGAGAGGTTCAAGAATGACGAAGACACAAGAGCCGTGGTATTAGTTGGGGAGATAGGCGGGACAGCGGAAGAGGAGGCTGCGGACTATATAAAGAATAAATTCAATAAACCAGTAGTTGCATATATTACTGGAAGGAGCGCACCGCCTGGGAAGAGAATGGGTCACGCAGGTGCCATAATTACGAGGGGCAGGGGTACGGCAGAATCGAAGGTTAAGGCACTTCAAGACGCCGGAGTACTGGTTGGATCTTATCCCTATGAGATCCCTAATCTACTAAAGGAGGTGCTAAAATGAAGAGGGACATCATTTCTGTCCTTGATATGAAGGACGATTTCAAGGATTTTATCGACGAGGGTCTTAAATTAAAACAGGCATTCAAATCCGGAAAGAAGGATACCTCACTTGAAGGGAAAACGCTTGCAATGATATTTGAAAAACCATCGACGAGGACGAGAGTGAGCTTTGAAACAGCCATGACACAGCTCGGAGGTCACGCAATATACCTCTCCCCCCGCGACATGCAGATGGGTCGAGGAGAAACTATAGCAGATACGGCAAGAGTTCTTTCGAGGATGGTTGATTCTATCCTCTACAGGGCTTTTAAGCACGAGAATGTCGTTGAGCTGGCTGAGAATTCAACCGTTTCCGTCATTAATGGGCTGGACGATGTTGAACATCCCACTCAGATGGTAGCTGACTTCATGACTATTAAGGAGAAAAAGAAGAAACTTGAGGGACTAAAAATTGCTTTTGTGGGAGACGGAAATAACACAGCAAACTCTCTGATGCTTGCGTCTTCAATTGTCGGGGCTGACTTTTGGATCGCAACGCCGGAAGGTTACGAGCCAAGCAAGAAGTTCGTTGATCAGGCTATGGCAATTGCTAAGGCCCATAAGTCTGAGATAGTCGTGACAAATGATTTCAAGGAAGCGGTTGCAGGAGCAGATGTGGTCTATACTGACGTCTGGGTTTCCATGGGGGAGGAAAAGGAGGAAAATGAAAGAATCAAAGCATTCAAACCTTATCAAGTGAATAAAAAAATGGTTTCGATCGCAAAAAAAGACTACATTTTCATGCACTGCCTTCCAGCCCATCGCGGACTTGAGGTCACAAGTGATGTAGCAGATTCTCCAAACAGTGTGATATTTGATGAAGCCGAAAATAGGCTTCATGCGGAGAAAATAATACTCAAGAAGGTTATGTAGAGTTCTTGATTTTTGTTCCACAACATATTTAAATGATGATATACTCAAAAAGCAATGACAAACGGGATATACCAAAAATTAAGAAGGGAAGGGGATTACGTCCCCCGCTTCCTCATAAAGCTTTGGCAAATTAGGATAAAAGAAAAATTCGGACTCGAAGTTGACAGTGATGTAGCTGAGGTAATAGTAAAGATCGTTCACGAAAGGAGCACTTGGAAGGTGACAAGGGCAGAGAAATACATAACCACGTTACTCAAGATGAAGGGCGAATCCAAGGAGGAAGCAGAGAAAGAAGCACGCGAATTGGTTAAGACAGTTCTAGAATGAAGAATAGCCTGAAATAATGAATCTAGTGCACAACATAAGAAAAAGCAATTTAGAATTGCTCCTATCAAGTCTCAAAACGCCAGAAAACTATAACATTGAACTTGAACAGTACAACACACCACCTCCTGTCGCGTCAACGATCCTCTTCAGGGCTGCCCAGGAGGGAAACATCGCAGGGAAGGAAGTGGCAGACCTCGGCTGCGGGAACGGAATATTTGCAATAGGTGCAGCAATCCTAGGTGCAGCAAGAGTGTATGCGATTGATAAGGATCAGAGAATGATCAATCTAGCCTCGAGTAACGCTGAAATGATGGATGTGAAAATTGAATTTATTAATTCAGATGTTTCAGATTTCAATAAACCAGTAGATACCATGATATTGAATCCGCCATTCGGAAGCCACAGGAGAGGATTAGATATACCATTCATTGAATCCGCGATTAAATTGTCTAAACATTTTTATATTATCCTTGATTACAACTCAGGTGATTTTTTGAGTAAATTTATCAAAAGTAGAGGAACTGTGATATGGGAGGAAAAAAGCTTTATCGAGATCCCAAGGATCTACACATTTCACCGGAAGGAAAAAACACTAATTCCAGTAAGGATTTCACGGGTTGATGTAAGGTGAACAAGTTTGTATTTCCCGGAGAGTACCTTGGAACAGAGGAGGAATATATACCGGGATCGGGAACATATCTAGACCAAGGGCGTATATACTCAGCGTCCGCGGGCAAAGCAATTGTTGGGACTGACTTTAAAATTACTGTTGTAACAGGAAATGAGGATGTGACACCGCGGCTGGATGATGAGATAATAGGCGTCGTAACGGAGATCAACGACCCTCTAGTAGTTGTTGCAGGTGAATATATTATAAGAAAGGGAACCGTATATGAAACAAAAACAAGGGCTCTTGTTCACGCAAGCAGAATCGTTGGACAGTACTTAGACTCTTGTTCTAAGGTCATAAAGGTAAGAGATGTAGTAATTGGAAAAGTTATTTCTACAAGAGGAAAGATAGACCTAACTCTGGAAAATCCAGACTACGGGGTAATATATGCATACTGCTCGAGGTGCAGAAAACCATTAGAAAGAATTAATAGCGAACTTTACTGTACCTACTGTCAAAAGAGCGAGCTGAGAAAGGTCTCCCGAAGATACGGTGAGATTCCCAAGGGGTGTGTAGTAAATGAAAATAGACGAAAATGAAAATAGGATAAAGGTAGAAAAGCTAGACCTGGAAGTGCGGAACCTGAGGAAAGAAGTGGAGAATATGAAGACGATACTCAGGGGCCTTCTGCAAGTAGTGATGGAGAACGAAGAAGAAGACGATTATTATGAATACACATAGGTGAAAAAATATGGCAGTCCCAATGGCTGTTATGCAATCGATGATCCAAAAGCAGGTATCCTTACTGCTAAAAGATAACACTGTGTTGGAGGGTGTTTTGGAAAGCTACGATGATTATATGAACATGGTGATATCAGGCACTGAGGAGATTAGTGAAAATAACAGGAGAAAACTCGGTACGGTAATACTGAGGGGAAGTAATGTCGTAAGGATTTCCCAGAAATAAAAAGCAAAGGATGATAGTTTTAGGCATTGAAAGTACTGCTCATACTGCGTCAGTTGGTATTGTAGAGGAGGGTAAAATAATAGATTTCATATCTGACTCCTACAAACCAGAGAAAGGCGGGATAAACCCGAGAGAGGCAGCGTCACATCATATGAGGTCATTCCCGAAAATTCTCACATCGCTGCTAGAGAATAACAGGATAGACATCAAGGAAATCGATAGGGTCGCGGTTGCAACTGGTCCTGGTCTAGGCCCTGCTCTTAAGACAGGTGTTGAACTGGCAAGGTACATTTCTATAAGATACGATAAAGAGATTGTCCCTGTTAACCACGGTGTTGCTCACCTCGAAGTTGCTAGAAGCATGTCCGGCTTCAAGAACCCTCTCTTTCTATATGTATCAGGTGGCAATACCCAGATTGAAATCATAGGGAACGGGAAATATTCAATACTCGGAGAAACGCTTGACATAGGTGTTGGGAACTTCCTCGATAAACTAGCAAGGGATATGGGAATTCCATTCCCTGGTGCTCCGAAGCTTGAACAGCTTGCTTTGAAAGGCAGAGAGATCTTTGATTCGCCATACACAATAAGGGGTATGGATGTCGCATACTCCGGTCTGTACACTCACCTTAGAAATTTGATCGGCAAGAAGGATGAAGCTGACATAGCCTTCAACGCGCAGGAATATGCTTTCACGGCATTGGCTGAGATAGTGGAAAGAGGGATGGCTCATTTTGGGCTTGAAGAATTCACAATAACTGGCGGAGTTGCGAGGAATAGAAGACTGAGACAGATTCTTCAGGAGATGGCCCAGCTTAGAGGTTACTCCTACTTTTTCCCGGAAGATAAATTTCTTTCAGATAATGGTGGAATGATTGCACTTGCAGGTTTTTTTTCCTCTAGAACTGTTAAGGCGGAAAGGATAACGGCGGACCAATACGAAAGGGTTGACTCATACAAAGCGAACTGGATCGGTAGGAGAAACGTCACCCCAAAATCTATGAAAGGGGGAGAAAGCATTGTCAAAAGGATCAAATTCCAAGGAATCGACTGCATACTAAAGATTAGAAGGGGTAGGGATTACAGAAATCCAGATCTGGATACAATGATAAACAGATCTAGAATTAAAAGGGAGGTTAAAATTCTTCATGCGATCAGGGAATCAGGAATAAATGCGCCGATAGTACTTTACGTGAATCTCCAGGAAGCAAGCCTTATTATGACAAGAATCAAGGGGGTCCCCTTAAGTCTGCTTATCAACAGGTCGGAATTTGACGACTTTGTGGAGGAATCAGGAAGAGTCGTAGCAAGAATGCACCTTGCAGGGATCAGCCACGGAGACCTGAACGCAGGAAATATCATAGTGGATGGGGGGATAAACATAATAGATCCGTCCATGGGAAATACATCCCCCACGATGGAGGATTTTGGCGTAGACATACATCTGATGAAGGAATCGTTAACTTCCTTAGGGGTGAGTAAATCATTTAAAAGGTTCCTCTCTGGATACAAAGAATTTACTAAATACCAAGAAGTAATGGAAAAGGTTAGAGAGATTGAGGGGAGAAGGAGGTATGTATGATTTTTGTAACTTCGAATATGGGAAAATATGAAGAATACAAATCTGTATTCAGGGAAAACGGTATCGATCTTGAATTAAGGTTGATGAGCTATCCAGAAGAACAGCTAAGCTCAATTGAAGAGGTTGCCAGGAGATCCCTATGCTACTTGACCGGCATAATAAAAGAGGATTTCTTTATAGATGACTCAGGAATATTCATAAATGCTACGAATGGGTTTCCAGGGGTATATTCATCATACGTCTCGAAGACCATCGGAAATGAAGGCATATTGAAATTAATGCACGGAGTGAAAGATAGGTCAGCTCAGTTTATGACATGTATAGCGTACTATGATGGAGATGTGCACATATTCCTTGGGGTCAAGAAAGGGCGGATATCAGAGACTGCAAGAGGAAGTAATGGATTCGGCTTTGATCCGATATTTATACCTGAAGGGAGTGAGAAAACGTACGCTGAGATGTCACTCAAAGAAAAGAATCTCATTTCTCATAGGTCCGCAGCAGTCTCTCTCTTCATAGATTTTATCAAGAAAAAGGACAAATAGCAATTCAAAATCCCGTATCTGTGGAAAAAGGTAAATACAAGGAATTCAAAATACCCATCTCGCTACTCTTCATAGCTATATCATTATTCTTCTTCGTGCTCACCGTGATTTATTTTTTTGATCTCGCGATCCTTCCATTAGGATTCCAAACATTTCTAGATTCTGCAGGTGGCTGGTCATATTACATATTTGCAGTCTCTTTAATCGTTCTAGTCTATTTCCTATACCTATTTTTCTCAACTGTATGGCAGAGGAGGAAATTCGAGGAACTCATTGCCTCTGATAGCAAATCTGTTATAGTTAAGAATTTAAGAGAACTGGAAATTATCGCTGGAAAATTGGGGCCCGGATTCGTGAAAAGGCTGCAGGAGAAGAAGGAACAACTCAGGATAAAGTAGTTTCTTCTTTCTCGTGCACTATTTTCTTCACGAACTCTGGAATATTGAATAGGGATGCGTAGACCTCTTCGTTAATATACTGACCTGTGAATTTTCTATGCATCGATATTTCGTAATCTGAAGCAATCACGTAAGACCACATTCCTGAAGGATAGGATGGAACGAAGGAAAGGTATGGTTTTACAAACTTGAAATACTGCGAAAGCCCCCTATATGCTTTCTGTATGTAGCCGGGATTCATAAAAGGCGATCCGCTTTGTGTAACTATTATCCCATCTTCTCTAAGAATTTTTCTTGCTTTCATATAGAAGACAGAAGAAAACAGGGAAGCAGCAAAACCTATGGGGTCTGTTGAATCTACGATTATAACATCGTATTTCCCAGCAGTATCAACAAACTCAAAAGCATCCTGGTTGAATATTCTGACCCTCTCGTCTCCGAAGGATGATGCTATTGCTGGGAGATGAACCTTTGAAACGGAGATTACATCCTCATCTATTTCCACAACATGAACATTTTTCACTGGGTATTTCAAAACTTCCCTTGCTACACCACCATCTCCCCCTCCAATTATGAGGACATCCCTTGGGTCCTTGTGAGACATCATCGCTGGATGTGTAATCATCTCCTGATACATGAATTCGTCCTTTTCCGTTATCATGAAGCATCCGTCAAGTGCTAGGACTTTTCCATAAAAGTCTGACTCAAATATATCTATTCTCTGGTACTTTGATTCCTTCGAGAAAAGATGATTCTTGATCCTCACACTGAACTTTGTGTCTTCATTCTGCAGTTCCGAAAACCACAGTTCGGGCTTCATAGTTCTTTATGTTGAAGTGTGAAATAACTTTTGTGAATCCCAATAACTCATTTAGAATGCCGATTTATAGACAATATTTATGAATTACGAGGTGATATCGAACCGCATTCTGGGTGAAATCATGATGCAACAACCCAAAAATGAAAATAAGAATGAAGAGTTGGACCCATTTAAAATTGCACAGAAACAGTTGGATGAAGCTGCCAAAATTATGAACCTAGACCCGCAGGCTCATGCGATTCTCAGGGAGCCCCAAAGTATACTGCAGGTTCAGATTCCGGTGAAGATGGACAATGGAACTACAAAGGTCTTTACCGGATTCAGGGTACATTATAACTGGGCCAGAGGGCCAGTCAAGGGAGGGATTAGATTCCATCCCCAGGAAAGTCTGTCGACAGTAAAGGCTCTGGCCGCCTGGATGACGTGGAAAACATCTCTGGCTGACATTCCTTATGGAGGCGCAAAGGGAGGCATAATTTGCGATCCGAAGTCAATGAGTGTTGGCGAGCTTGAGAGGCTCTCAAGGGGATACGTTAGGGCGATAGGTGAATACATCGGACCGGAAATAGATATCCCAGCACCTGATGTATACACAACACCTCAAATAATGGCGTGGATGATGGATGAGTATTCTACCATGGTAGGTCACAACGTTCCAGGAGTTATAACTGGAAAGCCTCTAGAAATAGGAGGCTCACTCGGCAGAGGAGACGCAACAGCAAAAGGAGGCATGTTCGTTCTCAGAGAAGCGGCAAAACATCTCAAAATAGACCTCTCAAACGCGACAGTTGCCATACAAGGCTTTGGCAACGCTGGTGAGTTTGCTCACAAACTTGTCACGGAAATGTTCCACTCAAAGGTTGTAGCAGTTTCAGACAGTAAAGGAGGGATCTATAAAAAAGAAGGTTTGAACTTTGAGGAAGTAAAGCAGCACAAGATGAAGACAGGAAGCGTTGTGGGATTCAAGGGCGCGAAGGATATCTCCAACGAGGACCTCCTGAAGCTAGATGTTGATGTCCTTATTCCGGCTGCGCTCGAAAATCAAATAACTTCTAAGAATGCTTCCAGCGTCAAGGCGAAGATAGTTCTTGAATTGGCGAATGGCCCTACTACGCCTGACGCAGACGAGATCCTTTCCAGGAACAAAGTTTTCGACGTACCAGACTTCCTTGCAAATTCTGGTGGAGTGATTGTTTCTTACTTCGAGTGGGTTCAGAACATCGGTGGGTACTACTGGGATCTTGACGAAGTGTATCAGAGACTCGACAAGAAGATATCCAAGAGTTTCAAGGATACTTTGGAGACGATGCAGAAATACAACACGAATCCAAGGATGGCTGCATATATCCTTGCAGTTGACAGGGTAGCTAAAGCCATGAAGACTAGAGGCTGGTATTAGAATATACCGCCCTCTTTTTTTATGTTTTAATGTTCTTTTTATCATTTTGTTTAAAGGTAGCGCATAATCTACCGAAAATGTTTAATTAAAATCTTTCTTCTTACTCAAATGGTTGCAGAAAAGATTGTAAGATTTCAGGGAAAGAACAGAGATATAAACGAGGTAGGATCTGCATTCGCGAAAATGCTCGAAGAGGAAGGCTACAACGTCCAGACAAAGCAGATACCTAGTAGTTTCATTATCCAGGCAAAAAAAGCAGGGATATTGAGGGATATAATTACAGCAGAGAGGGCGTTCACAATAATGATATCTGGTGAACCAAACGATTTTACCCTGAGGATAGGTATTGGAAAGCTCTTCCAGAATCTTGCAGTTATGGCTGCTGAGGCCATATTGCTTTCAGAGCTTTTTCTCGCTGTAGATGTGCCGGAGACCCTCTGGTCAATTCACGTTGAAAAGGAACTTATCAACAAATTTTCTCAGCTTGTTTCCTGAATTTTTTAAGTTGTACTGGACTCTGCCACTCTAATTTTTCCCTTACTTATTAGGTTTAAGTTATTTAATCGCAACAACCATTGAAATAGATGTGCCCGAATTGAACTAATCAAGGGCACAGACGGCCGTTTACACAAACCATAGGAGTGAGAAGTATGAGAGCTGTAATTGGAGGAATTCCGGGTGTTGGAAAGACGACAGTATTACATTATCTTATAGAAGCAGGAATTGATGTGGAAAACTTTGGAGATATTATGCTGAAAGAGGCGCTATCCATGGGCTATGTTGAGAACAGAGATCAGATGAGGAAGATGCCGCTGGAACTGCAGCTTAAAATCCAAAAAAAGGCAGCCGAGTATTTTTCTGAAAAGGAATCTGTAGTTATAGATACACACCTTTCCGTAAAAACTAAGATCGGGTTCCTCCCCGGACTTCCCCGCAATATCCTGGAAACAATTAGGCCTGGCATTATAATTTCTCTTGAAGCTGACCCACACGAAATATTTCTTAGGCGCAGTAATGATAACACGAGGATAAGGGACAGCGAGACGGAAGCTGAAATAAAAGCGCATATTGATATGAACAGGATGTATGGAACAGTATATTCTGCGATAGCCGGCTGTCCCCTGATGATCGTAAAAAATGAAACAAATAAGGCAGAAGACGCTGCAAGGCAAATAATTCTTGCAATAAATGAAAACGATAATAAAAAATTCTAGGCCAGGGTTTCTGAGGGGGTTCTCCCAATAGAGGTAAGATAGGTTAGGGCAATGAACCTGTAGAATACGTGAGCAAACTTAGAATAAGGAGCATACGCAATTAGCATAAACACCAGTATTAGGTGGGAAGCATAAACGTAGTACGCAATGATATCGTTCATCAATCTTAGTATTTCCAGAGAAAAACCGGTTATAACGATGAGAGAAAGCAGTATAATAAAATACCAGTCAAAATATGTTTCAACCTTCGGAATTTTTTTAGAAATCCTATTCGAAATTGCGATGACTATGCCTGGGAATATGATTATTAATCCTATGTTTCCTATTATATTCTGGGGTTCCCCTATTAAAAGATGGGAAAATCCGAATAGGTGGATTTCAATGGCTCCTACAAATGTTGCTAAAAGGAGGGCAATGAAACCATAGAACACCAGGATGTGAGAGTAGTACCTTGAGTGGTTTGATTCACATCTATTAAAGTTTGAATGTAAGAGAAAGATTTTCAGGGTAATCAGCGCTGCTTTTAAAAATGGTATTTCACCTTTCCTGTCCTCTTTTAACGTTCCATAATATCTCCAGGACCCATAGCCCAAGGAAAATATAGCAAATAACCCGACTGCAATTCCCGCATAGTCCACAAGATTAAAAGGTATGAAAGAGGAGTAGTATATTGGCCCTGAATTTGGTATAGAAAGGTTGAAGGTATAATATACGAGGAAGAAAAGGGCAATTGGTATTAAAGTAAATATAGGAATAAACCACTTTTCTCTGAATGCTTTCCCTAGAAAGCTTGGCCAGGAGTAATGTGTTATCACAACATTCCTAAGGGCTGTCATTACGCTGCCTGGTTTTGCATTTCTTGGACATTCCTTAGAGCAATCTCCGCACTCATGGCACATCCAAATGTCTGCATCTTTGAGAAGCTGGTCCTTTAACCCCCACTGTGACCATATCATTTCTTTTCTCGGAAAAGGATTTACATCCGGGCTAAGTGGACAGGCAACAGTACACACGGAGCATTGCATGCAGATCTTTAAATCTGATCCTCCAAATTTTATAACATCTCTTACAAAAGAGCTATCAAATTTCCCTTCACTTCTGATGACATTTCCCGTAGACATCACTAAAGCCCCCTATAAGGATTTGGCCCAAATGATTTCACTGTTTGAACGAATTCATTCACTAAATTCGTTATCTTGTTCCAGTCAGATAGTTCCACCTGCTGAATCTTAAGACGTTCGGGTTCAAGTGCAAGGTTCTCAAATGTACCCTTGAGACCCTCTAGCCTCAGACTGGCGAGTTCGGATCCCCTTATGAAGTGACATTGATAGTCCTTGCCATATTTGCATCCAAGCATTAGAATACCGTCAATCCCTGCAGAGAGGGCATCCGCTACCAAGACTGAATTAACGGAACCTAGACATCTAACTGGGATTACCCTGACTTCATCAGAATACTTTAGGCCGTTCTGAGCAGCTATGTCGAGTGCGGGGTAAGCATCATTCTCGCATGCAAAGACTAGTATCCTGAGTTTGTCATCGCTTTCCGGAGCTTTGATAGTTTTTATCATACTATGTATTTGTTCAACGGAATATAGATTGAATGATATTGCCTGAACTGGGCATGCGCCCATACATATTCCGCAATCGCGGCACCTGAGCGGATTGTATAGGGGATAAGTCTTTTCATCTTCATCAAGAGCCCCAAAAGGACACTCCTCGGTGCATCTCCTGCATTGAGTGCATCTTTGAAGTGATATCGTTATATGATCGTTTTCCAGGATACGGGGCGGTTCCACGATTTCCCCACGCGATGCTAGTTCCACCGCTTTTATAGCTTTCATTGCCGCCCCACGCGCATCTTCCATGCATTCGATAATTGTGGATGGTGACTTCACGCTACCCGCAGGGAAAATACCTGTTCTTCGAGATTCGTATGGGAAGCATATGTAATGAGATTCTGGGAATCCGTCACTAAGCGTTGGCAATTCGGGACCCTGCCTGTATTTGAGGTTCAAAATCCTCTCTCCGCCGCTGGCACTGTTTCCCTCTTTGAGTGGTACTGGATTAAGGTGCTCGTAAATGAGCGGACCAGATTCAGGATGCTCTTCCTTAACATTATAGAGACCGTACATACTAGAAAGCATCCCGACGGCTAGAACAACCCTATCGACGATAAGATCGAAATCCGTATTTAATGTTGTATCCTTGAGTCTCAAAGAAACTGTATTGCTTTTAGGATCGAGCACTATATCTTCTACATCTGCCTTCGCGAGAAAAATTTCCGGGTCTCTTTGCACCTTCTTATAGAATTCCTCGTATATACCAAGTGCCCTAATGTCCTTGTAGAAAATGTAAACCTTAGATCCCTTTATCCTTTCCCTTATCACGAGCGCCTCTTTAAGAGAAGTAAGACAGCATACCGTAGAACAGTATGGTATATTTTCTGTATCCCTCTGACCGGCGCATAGTATGAACGCAAATGATTTTGGCGAATCCTGTGAGTTAAGTTCACTTTTTTTTCTACGGAGGTAAGATTCAAGTTCCAAGTTTGTTATAATTAGAGGGCTCTGCCCGTATTTCATTTTCGCAATTTTCCGGGCATCATATAAATTCCAGCCAGTAGCCACTATAATTGATCCCACGTTAAGATTTAACTCCCCCTCATTGCTTCTAATATTTACTTTGAACGCTCCAGGCTGACCAGATACACTTGTAACGGTGGAGGATGTCATAACTTTTAAATTTTCCATTTTCGTCAGTTCGTCTATCTTTTCGTCCAGGAATTTTTTGGCGTCAATGAGATTTGAGTAGGGTGATTGCATGGGAAGGACCTTGCCATAGAGATTCAGCTTTCCACCCAGTTTCTCTTCTCTCTCCACCAAAAACGCATTGTATCCTGCCTTTGAGATTTCAAGCGATGCGGTTATACCCGTGATTCCTCCCCCTATGACCAAGATATCTTTCGAACGACTCAGATCTAGTTGAACGGGGAAGGACTTATTTTTTAAAGAAACAAGCCCCATTCTCAAGTAGTCCTCAGCCATTCCCTGCAAATCATCGTTGACCTCATGTGACCAGATGACACCTTCCCGCAGATTAACTCGCTCCACTATGGCGTTTTCAAACTGAAAATTCTGTACTTTCTCACGCTGCGTGCAGGCAGCTACCAAGATCTTTTCTGCCCCGTCGGATAGGCACTCCCTTATGATGCCTGTTTCATTGCAGAGCTGATCGCAGATGTGAGCGGGGACCGAATAATCTTTCTCCGCTACTTCCTTCAGTTTCTGTAGGTCCAATTTTTCTCCAATACCACACCCTTTGCATATGAATGCCCTCATTTTATCGCTCATTTGTCACCCCTCACACGCACGACCTTTTGAAGGGCCTTCAAGACGGCTCCTGTAGCTGTCTCGTTCGAAAGTCTAACATCCATAGGTCTAGCAGCTACACCGGCACCATAAATACCGTCCTGATCAACAACAAACCCCCATTCATCGTATAGAACTCCCTCAATCCTTTCTTCCTTGGCTTCTGGCTCCATCCCGGTTGCGAGAACAACAAGGTCAAATTCTTTAGTCACTTTTTTCCCAGCTATTGTGTCTTCCACACGAACAAGAAGATTCCCTTTCTCGTTACCAACAATCCTTGTTACCCTTCCCCTTGTAAACTTTATTGCACTGTCGCCTTTGATCCTTCTCAGGAAATTTTCATTTAGGCCGTACGCCCTGATGTCAATGTAAAATATCTCTATTTCAGAATCCGGACATTGTTCCCTTATATATAGAGCCTCCTTCATTGAAGAGAGACAACATATCTGAGAGCAGTAAGGCAGGTTATTCTCGTCTCTCGATCCAGCACATTGCACGAATGCAACCCTCTTCGGTTTCATTCCGTCAGATAATCGTACTATTTTGCCCTTGGTGGGTCCGTTAGGGGACGCCATCCTCTCAAGAATTATGTTGGTGATAACATCTTTATATTTTCCATAGCCTAGACCGAATATATTTGCTGCATCGTATGGCTTCCATCCGGTTGCTATTATAACTGACTTAGATACAACTTTAATTGCGTCTTCCTTTTGGTCAAGATCTATGGCTCCATATGGGCAGGCTTGAACACATTTTGAGCATTCCTTCCCCTTGCAGTATTCTCCATCTATTGCGTATATCGATGGATAGGCGTATGTGCTTGGAAGATAGATTGCTTTAGTGCTACTTAGCGATAAATTAAAGGTATCAGGCCTCGTTACCGGACATACAGATACGCATTCTCCGCATGCGGTACACTTATTGTTCACAAACCTAGGACGTATAAGTATTCTGGAATCGAAATAATCCCCGTCCCTAACTATGTTCTGAACGCGTGCGTTTGTAAGGAGGACTATATTACCGAGTGTTTTCATCGTTTTTGTATATATCTCGAGGCCGCACTGGGGAGGGCACATCTTTGGAAAATATTTAAAAAGTTGGACTACGCGCCCTCCTATGTAAGGATTCTTCTCTGCCAATGCAACAGTAAGACCGAATTCAGCAGCTTCAAGGGATGCAGTAATTCCTGAAGGACCTCCGCCGACGACGAGGAGATCAACATTCAAAACTTGTCACCATAGGGAAAAAATGGTCAGATTGTGTAATCCGCTACCTGAATAAAAGGTACTTTCTGGAAGTCCCAGGATCCACTCTGTGGATCTTTCCTACCCACCGTGAAACACTTCCATTCGTTATCATTAATGTCAGGATAATCTGTCCTGTAATAGTATCCTGGCCACCTCGTTTCCTTTCTGAATTTAAGGTGTTCCATGTGAGCTTCAGCAACGATTACTCTATGATACATCTCCCAGGCTCGCATGAGCTCGTGTAAATTTCTTGCTGCTATTTTTTCCATGTCTTCCTTCAGGAACGTGAGCTTCTTCAGACCTTCATTAAGCATATGCTCGTTAGTCCTGAACCAAGTGGATGCTCCTCCTGCGTATTCATCCATTAATTTCTGAAGTCTCCAGAGGGCCTGCTTTGGAAATAGATAATTTGGATTCACTTCCTCAGCCGTAGTGGCATTCTTGAACTGATCGTAGGTTTCCATAGGTTTATAAATTTTCTTTTTAAGATCTTCTATCTTAGACTCGTCAATTTCCACGTCACCTTGTTCGACTGCATATCTTACTGCTTCCTTTCCCGCGATCCTCCCTTCTGTGAATGAACCGCTGGAAAATTTATGTGGACTAGCTCCTGCATTATCGCCTACAGCAAATAGCCCCTTCACTGTTGTCATCCTATTGTAGAATAGAGGAAACAACTTCTTGTACTCATCTGGCATAAGATCTTCTGGACCACAGACCCACAAACCTGCGCACCCTGAATGTGACCCCATAAGATATGGTTCAGCAGCAACAATTTCAGATGGTGCTTTTTCAGGTTCTGTGTTCGTAGCTGCCCACAGGAGAGCCTGATCCACCGTCATATCCAGGAAGTCCTCCCAAGCGTCATCGAGTAGCTTTTTCGTGTTCTTTGGATCACCTGCAGAGAGTTTCTGAAGAGCTTCCTCAGTTCTCATATATATGGGTCCCCTGCCCTGAACAATTTCTTCTATCATCTGGTGATTTCTGAGCGGTGTAGGAACTGGAGATGCGTTGGCGTATGGTTTGTATTTTTCTATCGCTGCTGTATTTTCAGTGTAGTCCATTCCGTAGGCATTTGTGGCCCTGCTCTTGAACAGGAGGAACCAAGCACCAACCGGACCATAGCCGTCTTTGAAACGAGTTGGTATGAATCTATGCTCCATCTGAGTGGTATGCGCTCCCACTTCTATGGCAGCTGCATAACCCGAACCTGTATTGAAAACGGCATACCATATCCTCCCCATGCCCTCTCCTGTACTTTTTGGCCTGAAAAGACCTGTTGCACCCCCCGTTGCTATGATAACAGCCTTGGACTTGAAGACGTAAAATACTGGATCCCTCACGCTGAAACCTACTGCACCTGCAATCTTACTTCCATCATTCTTGTCGAGGAGAAGATGTGTTATGAAGACCCTTTCGTATATGTTCTCCTCCCCAATAGCCTTTTTAGCTGCTTCCGCTACTATTGGCTTGTATGATTCTCCGTTTATCATTATTTGCCATCTTCCCTCTCTCACGTACTTCCCATTTTCATCTTTCCATATCGGAAGACCCCACTTTTCGAACAAATGAACTGAATCGTCCACATTTCTAGCATAGTCAATAACTAGGTCCTCCCTTGATACTCCCATCATATCTAATGTAACATACCTTGCAAACTCTTCCAGAGTTATTGGCTTATTGTTTGTGAACTGAGATCTCCCTGATAGACCTAGATAACAATTTATTGCTGAAAGTCCGTGCGCTACGGCACCGCTTCTTTCAATTGCAGCCTTTTCAACAAGTGTAACTTTTTTGCCGGCAGCTTTAGCCCAATAAGCAGCTTCATAAGCCGCCCCGCAACCGGACATACCCCCTCCAATTATAAGCACATCTGTGGAAATGATCCTCGTTTGCACATCAGATGCTTTGTAAGTTTCTATCTTCCTGTAAGACTCTACAGCCACTTAACTCACCTCGATATAGCCTTTTTCTTCACATTGATCTTTTCCGGATCTTTGCACTCATGCCCCCCAGCTAGCCCTGGTCCTTTCAGAGCATCAAGGGAAGGTGGTTCAAATCCTTCGAAGGGATTGATAGAATCCCATGGAGTTGTTCTTATCGGGAATTTGAATCTTAGAATTTTTCCATTCCTAAAGCGCACTGTCCATAGTATGGAATCTGTTCCTCTTTTTGGTGTAACTTTCGCGCCTAGAGGGACGAAGTCTGCATAACCTCTTGCTTCTATTGCATCTTTTGGACATGTTTTTATGCAGGAGAAGCACTCCCAACACATGTCCGGTTCCTGATTGTATGCCTTCATTTTGACCATGTCTAGCACCATTAGATCGTTTGGACATATGTACTGGCATGCTGTCCTTGCAAGCGCTTTACAACCATCACATTTATCCGGATTTACATAGGTTGGCATTATCATCACTTTTCCTATAGTCTAGCCTCCCTCGCTTTTGTGTATTTACTACATACGAGCGGGCTAGTCTATGCGGTTTGATTCTTGGAAATTATAAAAGAGTATACCTTTATTGGTAAGGCTCTCTGCAAACTCGTAATGAAAAAGGGGCGAAGATTTTACTCTAAATTAGCAGTTTTTAGAAAGAGAATAATTTAGCAATTTTAAAATTTGTATTAAACTTCTATCATCAGGTTAATTAACCTTAACTAACAGCTGAAAGTTTTATGAATAAAATATAAATAAGGGTCTGAAAGGTGTATGCCTACTAAAACTGCCCTTGAGGTCGTAGCTGAAATCGAGAGAGAAGATTGTATTGTAACAAATGCCCTGGCAGACGTCAATTGCAGCATCGTTAGACTTCTTATGAGACCAGACTACACCTTACATCGTGTTAAACCCACTGAATCCTGTGATCCAATTGATGTTTCCAGGCTAAAGAATCTCAAACTACGTCGGGTTGGCAACGGTGCATTCTGGATAGAAAGTCCAAGTTGTTCTGTATGTAATTTGCTTTCAAGAATTCACTTCGTAAACCCTATTGGGACTCACTCTATTGGCAAAAATCACGTCCAGGTTAGGTTTTTAGTCGCATCTAGAGGAGACCTAAAACTCTTCAAGAAGGAACTGGACAACAGCGGATTAAAGTACACAATACTCAGTATTTCTCCATTCGTTCATCAGGAGCTGACTCAAAAAGAAAGATATGCGTTGGAGGAGGCCCTGAAGAGAGGCTACTTCGATATTGAAGGGAGGATATCACTTACAGAATTATCCCACTTTCTTGGAGTGACACCAGCATCGCTTTCTGAACTTCTCCGAAGAGGGCTCAAGAAAACAGTATCGAATTACCTCTACGAATATTAAAGAGACCGACTGAGTCAAATTTGAATACCCAGATCAACTCCATGATAGCAGTATATCCGCGTCCTCCGCGTAGGCAAAGAAGTATGCAATGCCAACAATTTCAAATCCTGAAACTAGGTTGCTTTTGTCAATACCAAATGTTTGTGCAGCAAGAGAGCATATACGCAACATAACACCATTATCGATTGCCTCCCTAACTCTGCTTTTTATCTTTTGATCTAGTTTTTCAAAGACTTGTTGTTTTCCGATGAGGACACCATCCAAATAAAAAAATATTAAAGTCTCGTAATCCATTGCAGCTGCTGCATTAGCGTAGCCAAGCATCGTTTCAATCCGTGCGTTGTCACTTGGCGGAACCATGGAGAAAAATGCAATTTTTTTTCTTTTTGAACTTTCTTGATTACTCATTCTTAAATATGAAGATGATGAAATTTAATTCAATCCCTTAAACGTTCGGGATTTAAGGTAAAACAGAGGAATCACGTAGAAAGAAAAAGAATCTTTTTACTCTAAATGCCAGCCTGTTAGCTGGCAACTCCTAAATTACCATAATCTTCTGATCGGGGTGTAATTTATAATCTGGAGATAAGGCCCATTATCTTAAAGAACTGCTAACGTAGAACCCCTGCAGTAACCACTACGCTGCAAAACTTAGAATTTTTATAAATCATTAGATCTGAATTAGAAGCATACCTAATAAATTTTGTAAATTAAGCTGACAATTGGCACTTGAACTTGCGTAACGGCTGTCCTTTTTTTAATTGTAATATTTTGCCACCTTATGCACGCTTTAAGAGGAAAGATGCGATTTAATTGTTTTAGTTATTTAAACTCAAATCCATAATTTTTATGGATTGAGCACAACTTTTACCAGACAAATATGAAAATTTGTAGGATTTTACCTAATCTGTAAGGTATCCAATTCATAATTAATCTCACAATACAAAATAAGGTGCTATCTATGACCGAACAAACAAAAGGTAGGGTTGTCCGGGTTAGGATGTCAGACGGGTCTACTAAAGAAATAGGTATTGATGAGGACGGTTTTATCTTAAATCCATCTGAATGGTGCCCTGAATTTGTGTCCGCAATATCTGAAGAGGAAGGAATCTCAAATTTGACGGAAGATCACTGGAAGGTAATAAATTACCTTAGGCAATACTATCTCACCTACGATAGTTGTCCGCCTATAAGGATGCTTACTAAGAGTACAGGTTTCGATCTTAAGAAGATATATGAATTGTTTCCGACAGGTCCCGCCAAAGGAGCCTGCAGGATGGCAGGGGCTCCAAAACCAACGGGGTGTGTCTGAATGATATACCTGGTATGCCCTATATGCGGATATGCCATTGATATCTTTACAGAAGAAGAGGCTTCAAATCCCGTGAGATCTAAAAGAATGAAATACCTAATGACCAGGGATCAGGTTTGTCCGAATTGTATTAATGCCATACCCAAATGTGAAAAAATAGAGGCGGCAGAAAATAATATCCCGATTTTGAGGGTGAATATAGACAAGGCAGAATCTGAACAGTTCTCTCGGTACCTTAAAGAAAAGGGCTACGTCATTGGCACTGAGTTTGCACTTAATGAATTTAGAGGTGGAAAGAAATGACTGAATTACCGGAAGAGGTTGTAAAAGGAAGGAAAATACTTGAAGATCTAAAGAGAGGTTCGTGGCCGAATTTTGTGAAGGAAGCACAGAAAACGAGGTATCCAGTAGATCTTTACGGCGCATCACTAGCTCTAAAACGCGATCTATTTACTACTGGCGGGTATGTTTCTGTTCCTGGAGCCCCTACCGGAATATTGATGAGAGTGACGAGTAGGCCTGATATAGGTGAGAGCGCAAACATTGTCAGAATTCTGATTCCCTCAGGCAACTTCGTAACCTCTGATATGTTAGATAAGCTATGTGAACTTGCTGATAAGTACGGAGTGGGCCTAATACACGCTATAAGTACTGGAGAGGATATAGAAATACCAGGGATACCAAAGGAAAGAATAAGAGATTTTATAGCGGAACTCAGACAGAATGGGTATGAATGCGGCTCAACGGGGGATGCCTTCAGAGCAACCACAACCTGCGTTGGAAGTGCCCTTTGCGAGTATTCAAATCTAAATACAGAGGAATTCAGAGACAAGTTCTATGACATTTATAACGATCTTGCCAAGTATCCGACCTTCCCGCATAAGGTTAAGGTCAAGGTGTCCGGTTGCCCAATAGATTGCGGAAGGGCAACTCAGAAGGCCGATATTGGAATAATAGGTTCATGGAAAGGTGCTCCAGAGATAGACGAGAATTTGATGAAAAATTTGTCCGAGGCAGAAATTAATGAAATCGTAAGTGGATGCCCTACCAGTGCGATATCCAGGGAAGGTAACAAAATCAAGATAAAAGCAGAAGACTGCAATCAGTGCATGCTCTGTGTGAGAAAAAGCAAAGGAGCCATAATGCCTGGCAAAGAGAAACAATATCTAGTTTACATTGGAGGAAAGCTGAGGGGCAAAAAAGGCCCACTAACCGGTAAATTATTAACGAGACTAAATACGCCTGAAGAAGCACTGAATATTATCAACAGGATCGTGGAGGTCTATATCGATCAGGCAGCCAGAAAGGAGAGGATCGGTGATATGCTATTACGAGTTGGAATGAAAGGCTTCATTGATATGCTAAAGGAGAAACCAAAGGCGATGAATTCCAAGGATCTGCGAACGAATGTTTTTTACGCTGTCGATGAGAAAGGTAGAGAAGAAATTCCTAAGGAAGTAAGTAAAGCTGTTGGGGGTGATTAAAATGCAGGAAGGGCCACCGAGACCTTACACGAAATTTATCCCTGATTATTTGAAGGATTCAGTAGGTAAATGGAGGACACACAGAATGGTAGAGCCGGGAATAATGGAGCACACCGATATTAATGGAAAGAAAATATATACAGTTAGAGCTGGTTCCACACCTAATGGCAGATACAGTACGGAAACGATGAGGAAGATATCCGCTCTCGCACGCAAATACTCCGGCGGAAGTATGAGATTCACGGGTGCCGTTAATATGGAGTTCATTACCAAGGATCTCAAAGATGCTATTTCTCTCAAAACAGAGCTTGAAGATTTGGGCTTTCCCGTTGGTGGATGGGGAGGCCATCTCTGGAGCTTAACATCATGCGCAGGTTACTTCCACTGCGCTTTGGCAGCGACGGATGCTCCGTCCATCATTCAAAACATAGCTAACGCAATAAGCAAGTACTTCAATAAGGAGGAACTCCCAGCGAAGCTAACTGTGGCAGCCTCTGGATGCCCAAGCTCTTGTGGGAACAGTTTTCTTACTGATATCTCAATAAGTGGCATACATACAGAGATCCCTATCATAACTAAGGACGTAGCGAAATGCGATCTTCAGGGTACAGCCTATACTTGTCCCGTGGGCGCAATCCAGATCAAGCAGAACCCAGACGGTTCAAAAGGTCTGGAAATAAGAGGTAACCTATGTATAGGATGTGGCCTCTGCGTAGGGGCCTGCGCAGGCATCATTTTTGAAACCCCAGAGAAGACAGACGGCCACGCAATAGCAATAGGCGGAAAAGCTGTTCCATCAAGGGTTGGTACAACGCTTTCCAGAATAATTATTCCATATCTGCCTAATGAACCGCCGTATTATCCCAAGACAGTAGCTGCTGTACTGAAAATAATTGATACGTGGCGAAAGGATGCAAAAAAAGGAGAAAGGATAGCTGATTGGGTCGATAGAATTGGCTGGGAGAAGTTCTTTGAGAAAACAGGACTTCCATATTTCGAGCAGAGTATGGAATATCTCGATATCAGGGGTATAACGACTCTTAGGGACGGGGGGACAAGATAGGCGGGGCAGTGCGGCGGTGTGAGGTGCCATGAGTATATGGGATTGGGTTATTATTGCGTATGCATACATCGCTGCAGCTGTGTTTCTAATTGGAACGGTAATGACTCTTGCGAGGTGGATATTCCTACCTAAGGGACCTACTAAGACATTTCTAGGGTACCCCTACCTTTTCACATATCCGGGAATTGATTCCAGGCTTCGTGCACTGAAAAACATACTGTCAAGAATTTTCCTTTTTTCCAGCATGAAAAATGACCCAATTCTAAGGATTTCGTCAGCTATTTTCCATTGGACCTTATGGATTGTGATAGCAGCACACCTAGACATAGTTCTCATGCCATATTTTTCATCCATTGGCATAAGTGAGAAAATCATGTCTATGATAGGCAATTATCTAGGAACTTCGTTGGCCATTGTTATGGTAGCTTTCGGATTCTACCTGTTAATCAGAAGATTTACCAATATTTACGTAAGAAAAATTAGCTATGCGTCAGATTATTTTTCTATAATACTTATTGTCGCTCTTGGTTTATCAGGAATAGTCATGAGACTCACACTTCCCCCTCTATTTGCTTATAACTATGTCACACCCTTCATATATTCCCTTATTCATTTCTCTCCAATTCAAGTACCTGTCTTTACTCAGTTCCTGGTGCATTTTCTTATCGCATCAACCCTTCTAATCTACTTTCCGTTCAGCAAGTTCATGCACCCATATTCCTTCTTTACCAACCCCACAATGTATTCAATTTTCCATCCTGGTGAGGTAAATGAAACCAAAGATTAGAGATATAATCCTTGAGAGCCCAAGCGGAAAGGCCGAGGAATGGTTGCAGAAGCAAAAGGACCTTGAATGGGCTAAAACTATTTCCGAAAGGAAGGCCAAGGATTCTCTCCTGCAAAATATAAAAGTAGCCAGGAATGAGGACGTGGATTACTTTTTAAAGAGGTTTGAAGAACTAAGAAAGAGCAAAGCTTTTGTTGCATTTATGGAGAGTTGCACACGTTGCGGTGAGTGCATTGATAAATGCCAGATGTTCATCGCTACAGGCGATCCCAACAATTCTCCAGTGGGACGTGCAAATCTCGTGAGAGACATATATAGAGCCAGGGGAAAAATAAAAAAAGAAAATATAAATCTTGATAATCTTTATTCTTACTATTATCAGTGTACGGAATGCAGAAGATGTTCAGTTTTTTGTCCCGCCGGTATTGATCAAGCGGAAATAACTAGGAACATTAGGAATATTCTCACTGATATGGGCTTGATACCTGAGTATGTTGCAGCTACCATGGCTCAGGTCTATAAAACAGGCAACAACATGGGCCTTAAAGACAAATTCATAAAGAATGTTACGAGCTTTTTAGAGGAGGAAATGCTTTCAGAAACAGGGAAGGAAATTAAAATACCAGTTGATATGAAGCACGCAGAGGTTCTTGTTGTTCCTTCCTCGGCTGATATAGCAGTTAACAACGATACCCTTAAGGGGTATGCCAAAACGTTGTTTGCCCTTGGGACAGACTGGACACTCTCATCGTCAGCAACTGAGGCTGCCAATTTTGGAACTTTCGCAAGTGAACGACACATGCGGGAATTTGGAGATATTGTCGTAAACGAGGCGGTCAATAGGGGAGTAAAGCTCGTTGTTTGGGGAGAATGTGGTCACGGTTGGAGAACAGCGAATAACTATGTCAGATATGAGCTCGCAAAACATGGGATCCAGCTGAGGCATATACATCAGATAACATGGAAGGCCATTGAGAGGGGTAAAATAAAGGTTGATAAAAACAAGAATGACGACCTGTACAACTATCACGATCCCTGTAATCTTGCCAGGGGAGGCAATCTTGTTAATGAACCTAGATATGTTCTGAATGCCGTTGTGAGGGAGACAGTTGAATCTGAATTTACTAAAGAGAAGACATTCTGTTGCGGTGCTGGCGGTGGACTTCTGGCCGACGAGAAAGAATGGAACGAATACCGGGCTTGGGCAGGTTGGCCTGCTGTTTACTTTTCCTGGAAAACAGGTTCTCATCACATGGTTTCTCCGTGTGCAATAGACAAAGCACAGTTTCCTTACGTGATGAATTTTCACAAGGTCGATATGCAAAATCACGGACTCATGGACCTTGTAGGATATGCTATAGAGCTGTGAGGAAAAGATGAAACATAATTACAATGAAAGCACAATAAATAATGGAAAGGTATATTTGGTCGGTGCAGGGCCAGGAAATCCCGATTACCTGACGGTAAAAGCTCTAAGACTTTTAAAGAGATGCGACGTACTTCTTTATGATATGCTAATCGACCGCTCTATTGTGGAACTATCATCACCATCCTGTAAGAGGATATGCGTTGGAACCAAACACGGTACAGATCCATCATACAAACAGGAGAAGATAGATGCTCTCATGCTTTCCTACTACAAGATGGGAAAGATTGTGGTACGTTTGAAATCCGGTGACCCGTTCATATTCGGCAGGGGTGGCGAGGAGATAGAATTTTTAAGGGAAAATAATGTCCCATATGAGATCGTCCCCGGCCTTACATCCGCTATATCTGTTCCGAGTTCAGCGGGAATTCCCTTGACCCACAGAGACTACTCTTCAGCCGTGCTGATAATATCTGGTCACAGAAAATCTAACGAAATGGGGAATGACTGGAAGGAAATTGCAAAATTCAAAGGAACGATTGTAGTTTTGATGGGTGTGGGAACTGCAGCCGAAATGGTTTCGAATCTAATATGCAATGGAATGGATCGAAACACCGGGGTAGCTATTGTGGAGAACGGAACAAAGGAGAATCAGCGCACTTTCTTCTGTCATTTAGAGGAACTGCCAGATCTTATATCGAAATGCGAGGTCAAAGCGCCAAGCATCATAGTCATCGGGAAGGTGATCAATGCGCTCCTTGACCGTGGGATTTTCCAGGTTTGTGATTTTCACAAATCTAAATTGGAACTCACTGAGCTGATATTTTCCCAACGCGAAGAGCAGGAGTTTGTTCGGGAGAGGTAGTATGAAATTTGTACCTATAATGCTGAATACCACGTACAAGAGGCTTCTTATTATTGGAGGCGGAAAGGTTGCTGCTCTTAAGCTGAAAAATCTGGTTTCGAGATTTGATAAGATAACAATCATATCTGATACTTTCAACGATATTAAACCTGCAGATAACGTTGAAATAGTAAAGCTTCACATCGGAGATACCAATGTTCTCAATGAATTTGTTGATAACAATACAATCGTGGTAATTGCCAGTGACGATGATGAATTAAACGCTAGAATTAGAGAATACTGCGAAAAAAGAGGAATACTTTACAACAGCGTAGACAGGAAGGATAGCCCCTTCATTTTCCCCGCTGTACTTTATTCTAACAATGTTGTTGTATGCGTCTCGACAGAGGGAAGATCTCCTTCGCTATCTAGATTTCTGAAAGAGAAGATTTCCCAAACTGTTGAACAGTATTCCCGCGCCTTACCGGTATTAGAGAAATTAAGGAACGATATGTGTAGCGTGGAACACAATAAGAAAGCAATTTATTTTGAGAATTTATTTAAACATGAAAATTTCTGGGAACTTATTAATAAGGGAGATTACGATGGTGCTTTGAAATTTGCGCGTGATATTTTGGACCCTGAAAATCCATCTCAGAGCAACCGCCAATATATTAAAAATAAAAACAAATAAATAATTTAATCTTTCTTGACCAAGGGGAATAACGGGAGCGGAGGTTTCAAACCTGCGTTTGCCCACCTGTCATTTATTACAACAGCGCCTGCTAGGTAAGTTGTAAAGATCACGTCGATTATGCCTGCTACGCCTGCCGGAAAAACGGCCTTGGGCATTCCCCCGAAAACAGAGCCACTAGAAGTCATGCTCAGCAGAGGTATCGCCCAAAGTATAAATGTCACAAGAAGGAAGAAGAGCATCAGGTTATGCATCAGTGTCATCTTGAAACTACCAATCCAGAAGAAGAAAGTCATGAATGTAAATGCAAGAGCCATCATACCTACTAGATGTGCGTGTGCCAATCCCGTCATCCATCCTAACTTCATGGCAAAAGTTGCGACGGAGAATGTTAAAAAGAACCCGGCATATGTGCCAAAAGCAGTTGCACCAAAAGTGTTTCCGTTGTTGTATTCCCAGTTTGCAGCAACGAGAAGCAACAAACCGCTGAAGACCAGCGCAGGAGCCATGAGGGCCGCGCTCTCATTCCAGCTAAATACCCCAAGCGCGTAAAGAGATAAGATCATCAGACCGAAGCCATACGCAAATATTCCTAATGATGTAGGGTCACCTTTTTTCATTTCATTTGCCATTTTAGACTCCTCCTAAACAGTAAATTATGCAGTAGACAATATTAACCGGGTACCCTTACCTGTTAGACCCGCTCTTCGCCATATATACCGAACATTCCTGGAAATTAAAATTCAACAGCTCAAAGGTTCAGCGGTGTGACATCAAATTATTTTTTTATTTTCCTCACGTGTTCCTTCGATTCCAGTTGTGCTATCCGATTTCGAAGCTCAGATATTTCCTCCCTCAACATCAGGAATTCTGACGGCAGCGGGACCTCCTTCATCTCAAAGGCCTCCCTCATCGCTCTCCTAACAAATCCATTCTTTTCACGTTCATATGAATTTCTGAGCTCATTCAGGAGCTTCGTGTCAGCAGTCGCTTTTATGGACTCGACAGCCGCAGACCTCACCGCAGGGAAATCATCCCTGAGTGCATCTAAGAAATAACTCCCGATCGATCTATCCTGCCAATAAAGTTTAGATAACGCTGAGACAGCGGCTGCCCGGGTTTGCCAGTCATAATCCTTCTTAAGGTATTCTTTTAACGTAGAAACCACAGACAAGTCATTCAATTCCCCCAACGCCTGAATAGCTGCTGTTCTGATCCAACTGTCGTAAGATGGCACTCCAAGACCTTTTAATAAAAGTTCCTTTGACCTTTCTTTTCCAACCTTTACCGCTGATGTTAGTGCAAGGGACCTTATCTTGTACCCCTTTTCAGATTCAAAAACTTCGGCAAGTTTTTGAAGGAATCTTGGATCACGAGTGTTCGCAATAGAAGACACCACCTCTCTCCTCGCATTATAGTCGGTATCCTCGATCATTCTGAGAAGCGCTTCGGATGCTTTATCACCGCCAATCAACGAAATACTCTCAGCGATTTTTGACTTAACATACCAGGATTTCTCTTCCCAGAATGCACTCTCCAGGAAGGGAATTTCAGAGAATCCATAACCGCGAAGCTCAGAAGCTGCCCTAGCTCTTTCAATCACACTTTCGCCATTCTTGAGGATGTATCGAAGTGCATCTCTTGAAATACCGATCTTGTAGGTAGCCAGAACGCTGTCTTCAGGATCGATTGAAAATGCTCTGAAATCCTTGCCTTCAAATTCTAACTGAGTTACCTTTTCATTTATGAAGACGTCAAGATTTAACTTTCTGTCTTCATAGTATAATCTGACTGGAATACGAAGGGCAAACACCCTTCCACTTTGGTTAATGGTTATTATGACTTTCCCGCCTCTAAATGATTCCTGAACCTCAATCTCAGGATGCCCAGGGAGCTCTAGAAACTGATGAAATGTCTGCTCCAGGGATAAGCCAGAAACGCTCGAAAGAGCAGCTCTGAAGTCCTCCGTCGATACGCTTCTCATCCTGTTTGTCTCAAGGTATTTCCTTACTCCGGCCCAGAAAACCCGATCACCCAGAAGGTAGTTTAGATATCTAAGAAACAGGCTAGCCTTCTGGTAAAGGTGTCTATCAAATAGCTCTTCTGGCTCCTTATAATTTTTCTCTACTATAGCCCTGCCATATCTATCCCTGAATTCCTTCAGGTAAGTTTCGCGTATGCTTTCTATCTCCGCAAGAAAATCGTCATGACCTTTGAATCTTTCCACGTACAGCATTGCCATATATGTTGCAAATCCTTCGTTAAGCCATGCATGTGACCAATCCTTGCACGTAACGTAATCCCCGAACCATTGATGGGCCAACTCATGGCATAAAAGACGCTCCGACTGATAGTCTAGATGGGCTATCTCGTCGTGAAAAACTCTGTCGGTAAGCGTAGTTGCAGTTATATTTTCCATTCCGCCCATTATGAAGTTCGTTACGCACGTCTGATCGTACTTTGAGTAGGGATACTGAATTCCCGTCTTTTCACTTATAAACTGCATCATATCAGGCGTATTTCTGAACGCCCTATCTGCATAATCTGCGAATTTTGGGAGAAAGTTTGAACTGATCTTTATGCCGTTCCATTCCTGTTCGTAGCTGACAAATTTCCCAGCTACTATACTGACCAGGTATGACGGGAATTTAAAATCTTCCTTAAAGGTGTATGTTGTAAATTCCCCCTCAACCTTTGAAAGCAGTTTCCCGTTGCTGATGACCTTGAATTCTGGTGGAACAGTTACCCTTATCTCATATTCGCTCCTGTCATTTGGGTAATCAAAGCAGGGAAACCAGGAGTGATTATCCTCGCTCTCCCCATGTGTCCAGAATTGCGGCCCACCCTCATCTTCAACGAAATAGGCACCCTTAGTCGGATACGCTTTGTAGGTTATTGTGACGGTGTATTCGGAAAACGGATTAAAATCTCCGAATACAACTATCCCGTTTTTCCTTGTCTCAAATCTGACAGGAACGCCTCTTACTGACACGTTGAAAACTTCCATGTCCTGAGCATCTATATCAAGATGATCCTGCTTTAATCCGTTGATTTTGAGATGCAGTTCAACTTTCCCTTCAACTGCTTTCTCCTCAAAATTTATCTTGACATCTATCACAGTCTTCTTAACTTCAAATTGCTTTTCTCTTTCTAGTGTGGGAGAATAACCTTGAAGTGCAAACGGTTTGAACTCCTGGTCAAGCATAGCCTAGTATAGAAATGAATACTTTATTGTTTCCTTCAAATCTGGTTATTCCTGAGTATAGCTGAAACTATTGAATTTATTACGCATGGTGAATCATTGGGTAACGGCACCCTAAGATAACCCAGTCCTTCATCAGTCGCCTGGTTTCGCAACCTGTAATCTAGGTCGTAAAGAACCTCCAGGTGATCGTAAATGAATCCAATCGGAACGATCTTTATGCCTGAATATCCCTTCTCCTTTGCGTATTTTATAGAGAATTCCGGATATGGTGACAACCACTTGCTGTGGAACGGCCCTTGGCTATGGTAGATGTTTATATATTCCCTACCTCCAGAGATCATTTTAGATATCTTATCTACAAGAGCAGGATACTCGTCAGACCCTTCAATCGGTATGCTATGCGCAGAAAACACAAGAAGGTATTCTTCATTTCCCTTGATCAGATTAGTGAAATAGTCCAGCAACTCTTTCTCAAATCCTATGTTAGATATTCTCACAAATTTTCTCCCTCTTAACGAGGATTCAAACGGTCCATAATAGCCGTCGAATATATAGTTAGAGTAAATAGGAAAAAGAGGAACTTCGTATATTAGGTCCTCGCTAACTATCGACGCAGCATCATTTATAGAGGGTTTGTAATGCTTAGAAAGAAGATAGACGGAATATCCCTTGTTTCCCAATTTCGAGGCAACTTTATCTCTTATACTTTTGACTATGCGGGTTGAGGGTGTTGACCCCCCAATGATCTCCAGCTTTGAAAGATTCTCCCTGAGCAGGTATTCCGGCGGTTCCTTTCCGTGCAGTATGTCCCTAAGGTAATCTGCCATCTCTTCCTTCTTTTCTGGGAATCCGTAGTACATCAGAACCACAGCTTTATTGGTCAAAATTATGCACCTCATCTGCTACCAACGAGAGTTTATTCCAGTCTGCCCATTTAGGCACACCATGTCCAAGATTGAAAATATGCCCTTTAAATGATTTTCCTTCCCTCATGATCCTCCTTACCTCCTTTTTTAGGTAAAAATCAGGGGAATCGAGAAGATCCGGATCAAGATTGCCCTGAATAACGCGATCTGCATACAGCTCTGTGTATCTAGTTAGACTCTGCCTCCAGTCAACAGAAAACACGTCTGCTTCCAAACGCGATAAGGCTCTGGATAAGTGAGATGTCCCCTCGCTGAAGAAGATCACAGGTTTCCCGAACTGTCTGACCTTTTCAACAAAATATTCTTCCCACCGCTTAACGTGCATCTCGTAAAACGTTTCAGAAAGGCTCCCCAACCAACTCTCGAAAATCTGTATCACATCTACTCCCGAATCTGCCTGCAACTTTGCAAAGTTTAAGGTATTCTCAATTACCTGTGACATCAGTACTTCTCCTCTTTCCAGCACCTCCTTTTTAGTCAAATGGTAGCCCGCCTTCCCTTTCTCATAAATGTAGGAGAGCGTTGTAAACGGGCCACCCACCACTCCAATTATTGTAAGGTCCCCATAGTCACTGGATACCATCTTTATTGCCTGTGAAAGTCCTTTAGGCAATTCCTTATAATCTGTATCTCCGTACGTTACATTAATTCCGTTCTCATAACTTACTTTATAACCCATAAGACCCAAAGGGATTAAGATGTCAGTAAATATAACAATGGCGTCAGTCTTAATGTACTTCGTGGGAAGGATAGAGAGGCGGTATATGGAATCTGGATCTGCCAGGATGTCATTGAACGTTTTCCCACTTTTTATATCCTGATATTCCTTGAGGTATCTGCCGGCCTGCCTCATGAACCAGACAGCGTTCTCCCGAGCTTCACCTTTAGAAATTTTCAACACTATTTTTCGAGGCATTTCCTTATAGTTTCTATGAATATTTATTATTTAATATCTCGGACCAACATCTCTTTTAAATATAATTGTGGAATTCAAGCAAAATGAATAGAGTTACCGTTGATTTTAACACCAAACCTATACTCATATTCTGGGAAACAACGAAGGCATGCGATCTCGCATGCAAGCACTGTCGCGCTTCAGCTCTCACTAACCCTCTCCCAGATGAGCTGACGCTCGATGAAGCCTTAGCATTTTTAGATCAGATCACGGATTTCGGTAAACCGTATCCCGTTGTCATCTTGACTGGAGGGGACATAATGAAGAGAGTGGGACTTGAGCAGATACTTCGCCACGCTTATGAATTGGGAATACCGGTATCGATGGCACCGAGTGCAACTCCCCTGTTGAATGAGTCCGCATTTTCAATGATGAAAAAGTTTAATGTGAGATCGCTTTCTTTAAGCCTAGATGGAGCTTCTAAAATAACCCATGACTGGCTCCGGGGTCTCAGCGGTACTTTCGACTTCACGTTATCTCTAATGAAAAAGGTGATCCAGGAGGGATTCACACTACAGATTAATACTACAGTTTTCAAAAGAAATGTCAGGGAACTACCTGAACTGCTTAAAATTCTAATTGACAACGGCGTTAAAACCTGGGAGGTCTTTTCCCTTATAAGAACAGGGAGGGGAATAGATAGAGAAGATCTTGACCCCAGAGAATATGAGGATGTTTTTAACTACCTTGAATTTGCTTCAAGATATTCTGTAACTGTGAGAACTGTCGAGGCACCGTTTTTTAGAAGGATACTAATTGAAAGGGAGAATTCAGATTATGCAGGTGGCAGCCTCTACAGAGAATTGGTGGAGAAGACCGTAAAGTTGCTTGGAAAGCCCACAGGAATATCGAGAGGGCACACGACTTTTACTAGGGATGGAAAAGGAGTCATATTCGTGGGTCACAACGGGGAGGTAAATCCCTCCGGATTCCTCCCGGTAAGCCTGGGTAATGTTAAAGAAAAAAGTATAGTTGAAATATATCGCAAAAATGAAACGCTCATCATGCTAAGAGATCCGAAAAACTTTAAGGGTAGGTGCGGTGTGTGTGAGTACGGTGACATATGCGGTGGATCAAGGGCAAGGGCATTCAGCTATTTCAACGATATATTTCAAGAAGATCCCAGATGTATTTACATTCCTAAGGGAATACAAAGCTTGAATACCACTTAGGCATTTCACAGCAGTTATGACCCCGTTAATTATATTCTTGCTGTTTATCCACATTATTTCTGCTGTTTTTCTCGTGGGATCCTCGATATTTGTGTGGATAGTTATATGGCCTGCAAGCTCTGACGCTATAAAGGATGAAAAACTCAGGACCAGATTCATGAGTGTCATGGGTAAGCGTTACGCACTTTACACGAACATAACTGTAGTTCTCCTGACAGTTACTGGTCTTCTTCTAGTAGCACTTTATTATCCAGTATACTTTTACAATATAGGATATGCAATAAGGACGAGATGGGGCTACATATTGACAATCAAGATAATAACTGTTGTTGCTATGTATTCAATTATGTACGGAAACAACCTTTGGCACGGAAAACTAATACCCAAGCTTGCAGAGGCAGGTAATTTTGAAGAACTTAAGAAAGTAAGGAAGATTTCGCATATGCTATCATTCATCACTGTTGCTCTTATGATAGCAATAGTCTTAATAGCTGAAATATTAGCAGGGGTGTTCTTCTGATGAGGAGCGGTGAACTTTACCGGCGCGCAGTTAAGCTTTACCCCGGTGGGGTGAATAGCCCAGTAAGATACTATGAACCTTATCCTATATTTTTTAAAAGCGGGTCTGGAGGAAAACTTGAGGATGTTGACGGGAAATATTACAACGATTTTGTCCTAGGATACGGCCCCCTGATATTAGGGCACTCTAATCCAGAAGTAATTAAGAAAGTCAAAGATAGGATTGAAAATGGTACTCTTTTCGGAGCTCCAACCGAGGAAGAAGTTGAATTCGGTGAATTGTTCAAAAGGGCAACGGGGATAGAAATGATGAGAGTTGTTAACTCTGGAACCGAAGCTACCATGCACGCAATTCGATTGGCACTTCACGTTAGCAAGAGAAAAAAAGTCCTAAAAATAAGAGGTGGGTACCACGGTACACACCCCTATAATTATTTGTCTGAATACGTTGAGGAAGTTGAATTCAATGATATCAATTCCGCCAGATCAAAGCTCTCTTCGAGGGAGATAGGCGCCTTCATCCTAGAACCCGTCATGGGAAATGCAGGTGTAGTTATTCCCGAGGATGGATATTTAGAGGAGATCGAGGATGCCTGTAGGACTTACGGGACTCCATTAATATTGGACGAAGTGATCACAGGTTTCAGAACCGGTTTTTACCCCTATTATAAAAGCAAGCATATAGAACCTGATCTTGCAACATTTGGAAAGATAATCGGGGGAGGATTCCCTCTGGCCGCTTATGGGGGGCGAGAATCTTTTATGAGGGCTGTTCGTCCCATGGGGGATTTCCCTCAAGCAGGTACCTATTCCGGGAATCCTGTATCAATAACCGCTGGATTAGAAACACTAAAAATTCTAGAAAAAATGGACTACGGCAAGTTAAAACATCTCACTGAGATCGCAAGAAATAAGTTATCAGGATCCGGACTTACAGTAAACGCCCTAACAGGCATGCTTTCAATATTTTTTAATGAAAATCCTGTAAAGAGATATAGAGATGTTACTGATTCTCGGAGGGACCTTTACATGAAACTTTTCAGGTCTGCCATAGAAAATGGAATATACATTCCGCCCTCATTTGATGAAACTATGTTCATCTCATTCGCTCACACTGAAGAAGACGTAAGAGAGAGTTTTTCATTTTTGTCGGAAGAGGCAGGAAAGATATGGAGAGGACGGTGAGACTCGCAACAAGGGGCTCTGAGCTTGCTATAGCACAGTTCAATATAATTTCAGATTCATTGATGGCAAAAGGCATTAAGGGGGAACCGGTTATCGTCAGATCCCACGGAGAAATTGATGTCTCAACGCCTCTCTACATGATTGGGGAGAGGGGTATCTTTGTTAAAAAATTAAATGAACTGGTTTTGGAGGGAACGGTGGACGGGGCAGTTCATTCCGCAAAAGACATACCAACAGAAATAGATGACAACCTTGAGATCTCCTATTATTCTAAGAGGGGCGACCCGAGAGATTTTTTCGTTTCTAAGTATGATTTAGCTCAATTCTCTGGTACAGTTGGATCGTCTTCAATAAGAAGGAGAAGATTCCTCAAGCTTTTCAACAAAAAATTGCAATTTCGTGATATACGTGGCAACATAAACACGAGGATTGAGAAATGGGAAAGA
>JAVYOD010000005.1:0-39490 GCA_038734825.1 Thermoplasmatales archaeon | reverse complement strand
CTTTTATAATAGTCTAAGAGTATGTCTGCCATATCCTGCAGTGTTGGTTCTATCCTGTATTTAAAAAGGAGCCTGGGTATAATTGTGAATATGAGTTCGACCCTAGGCCCCCACGTACCGATAGAAAAGGCATCTTCTGTTGAAAATATATCTTTTAAATTGTGAATGACAAAATCCTCAATTATTAGCCTCTCAGTTTCATTCTGGTACGGTAGTATAGCCATCATATTGAACTTCAGGTACCCTGTCTTCCTTCCAATGTATGGGGAAATCGAGACTATCTTTGCACTCTCTGCTGAAAATTTCCAGAGTTCACCGTGAGGATCTAGAACAATGACTGTCATACCTAGGTTCTCGTATGCGTTGATGAGTGATGAAAGAAGCCTCGATTTGCCGGTGCCTGTCTTCCCGAGAACGAGCGAATGTGCCTTTAGAAATTCATCAGGGATAGCCGTTCTCTTGCCTATGAGAGGCATTAGGAGACCGCTTTCATAGGGCCAGTAATCGATCATCTGAACCACCGTTTATGAGTGTGGATATTTCAGGCTCAGTCAGTATCATAGGGTATCCTTTTCCAAATGTAATCGATTGTTTTCCACTTGATGACGTATACCTTCTCAGCAGAATTGGCGTAAAGATCTTTACCAGATAGATTGATCTGCTGCTTTTGAACCCCAGAGCTTTTTTCTTCCACGGATTTAGAGTCTTGTAGTTTTCAGTTTTGATAAATATTCTTTCTCCGATGTTCAGAGATAAGACAGTCTCAAGGATGAACGGAAAGGAAACGGATAAGCCGTACTTAGGTTTATTTGAGAGGAATACATTTTCTCTCCATCTAAACTCGTAATAAATCCGCTCAACTTTATTGCCCAATGTTTCTGAAAGCAACCTTGCAATGTCATCACCCATTTTCTCATCAAAGAATGTTATGGACACCGTGTTACCTCTGGTAATAGACATCTCTGTCTCCCGACCAACGAGGAGTAAATTCAGTATTTGCTTAAGGTTGGCTGCATCAGTTATGAAGGTTCGCCAGCAAAGAGACATCAGCATCCCTCCCAGAACAGATTCAGACATCTCTCAATTAGTCTTTCACTACCACCACAATCAGCCCAAAAAAATGTTCCGAATTCTCGGAGCGGGCAAAAATAATAAAGTTTGTTCAGAATTTTCTTTTCCATAATACTCCCTCCTACCCGTTTTCGTTTTGCAGATTCTTTGACATAAAATCAAATATTCCTGTTACCGGCATCACGCACGGTTTTTAACCCTAATCACTGAATAATTCGCGAAAACGGGTTATTTTTTGTAATTTCACTCTCTATATAAATTTTTTTATCAGTGACGATTACGCTTTCTAGTATAAAGGGAAAGAGATTACAGAAATGTTAATCTCAAAATAAATAAAAATATAAAATAATAGAATTTATTTGTATTTAATTTTCGAGGAAGCGCTGAAGTGCACCTTATTCTTTGCCGGAACTTTTATTATCTGCTTTGTTCTTGGGTTTTTCGCATTCCTTGCTTTTGTCATTTTTCTAGAGAATATTCCGAATCCGGCTATCCTTACCTTCTGGCCTTTGTTGATGTTATTTACGATCGTCTTGAAGGTTTCCCTGATCACTGATTCCGCGCTTCTGACAGATACGCCAGAACTTTTTGCGACATCTCTGGCGATCTCGTTTATTCCGACCATATTATGAATATATTTATTTAATATATAAAGTTAACTCTATTTTTAGGAATGTGGACACGATGAGAATTCCTTATTATATTCAAAATACGTTATAGAAGGTACGATATTTAATTATCTAGGGACGGAACAACAAACGAAAGGTCTCCGCTGTTTATCTTTTTGTGTGTTTCCATAATGCAAATTCCGTAAACAATATTTAGATTTAGTTTAATTGCGATGTCTATTACCTCTTTGCTTTCTGCTCCGAGTTGCAACCAAACAGCTTTTGGGGAAAGTTTAACTGCGTCCTTGACAACTTCTTTTGATGCCTCAGGATTTCTGAAAACGTCAACAATATCTATCTTGATACTTTTTGGTATGTCAAGGATGGATGGATAAGACTTTCTGCCGTATATTTCGTTCACTGTCGGATTTACAGGAATGACATTGTATCCCTTATCTATGAGGTATTTGCCCACTTTGTTAGAGTCCCTTTCGGTATTCGGAGACATTCCGACAACTGCAATGTTCCTGCTCTCGTCTAGGAGCTTTCTTATGTCCTTTGGGTCGTTGATAATCATAAAAAACAATGCCTAAAAAAGGAATAAATTTTTTCCTTCACTCAAAATTTCAGAGATTAATTTCCTAATCTCATGAAGATCTGTAGGCGGTGAGAACGATATTGTTACAATGTTGTTGTCAATAAATGCTTGAAACATGGCTGGTCCGTATGGCTGCTTGAATGCGAGGAGACCTCCGATCTCGTAGAATGCATCGTAGAAATTCCCATCTCTTCTCAAAATATAGTAATTGTCTTTACCGGCCAGGTCCTTCCTTGCTGAATCTATCCAGATTGTCCTACGAGTAAAGTCTTCGCTAAATATTGAAATTCTCTGAACGATATTACCTAGTTCCGTAAGTGTTCCCACCGAGTCGGGTTTGAATCTATCCCACCCTGATGGTTCATTAAGCGGAGTCCAGTTAAGTGATGCAATTCTTCTCTCTTCAAACCAGTCCGGTTTTCCCCCACGGGCAAAGAACGACCTATCGCAAAAACGAATGTTTTTAAACTTATCCATTTTCATGACAGGTACTAGAGTTTTGCTTACATCCTCCACTACTTTTCTGCTTTCTGCTTCGATCTCAACCTCCGTGCCTAATATGAAAGCGGATGACGCATGCATATCCTTATAATCCTTTCCAACGAAGTAAACATACCCTGGCCCAGTTGCCGCATAAACCCTGGAATATGAAGATACAAAGGAGTTCATTAAATTCTTGGGAAATCCTTGATAAAACCAATCAAGGAAAAACTCCTTTACCCTCGCTTTTCCAGAATCAGTGGATATTTCAAAGCGGATGGTACTCCACTTCTCCCCCTCTGGTCTCAGCGTTGCATTGAAAATTTCACAGCACGATGGTTTGAATATCAGGAATGGCAGAGATGCCTGAATCGACTCAAGCGTCTCCACCTCCAGATAATTCTCCATTTGTTGTGAAGATTACATTATCTATAAAAATATTCGCTCCTCACGATCTAGTGGGGCTGAGATTTCTTATCATATCTTCGACCGTATCCTTTAGGTTATATCTGGGTCTGAAACCCCACTCAGCAGCAGCCGCAGATGCATCTAGTGATTGCGGCCAGGAATCTGCAATTTTCTGCCTGAAATCAGGTTCATATTCGACCTCAAATTTAGGGTAGTGAAGCTTCAATTCTTCTTCGAGTTCTGCAGGGGTAAGGGAGAATGAGGTGACGTTAAAGTCCGTTCTGTGTTTCAATCTAGAGGAGTCCGCCTCCGCAAGCTTTACCATAGCCTCTAATGCGTCTGGCATGTACATCATGGGAAGTTTAGTGTCTTTCCTGAGGAAACATTTGTATTTTTTCCCTTTCACAGATTCTACGATCATCTCTATGGAATAATCGGTTGTCCCACCTCCAGGCGGAGCCTTATAACTTATGAGCCCAGGGAAACGAAGACCCCTGGCATCCAGCCCGAATCTCTCATAATAGTATTGGCCAATCCTTTCAGCAAATAGCTTCGAAATACCATAAATTGTAGAGGGCCTTGTTATGGTTTCAATCGGAACGTTCTCCTTAGGGGTTTCCGGGCCGAAAACACCTATTGAGCTTGGGGTTAGGACAAGATCTACTTTGTGTTTAAGAGCGGATTTGAATACATTGTACGTTCCCTCTACGTTAACTTTGTATGCTAGATCTGGGTCCCTCTCACCAGATGCAGATAGTATGGCAGCCAGATGGAATATTGTATCAACATTGTATTTGTCCAGCGCAAGATCCAGAGCATTGCTATCTGTAACATCCAAATTAATAAAGGTAACATCAGCTTTTGCCCCTCTTATGTCTGAAGAAATCACCCTTTCCCTTCCAAAAATGTTAGAAAGGTATGGAACTAGCTCAGTTCCAATCTGCCCCTGCGAGCCTGTGACAAGGATTTTTTCGAATGTCATCCTGGATGAAGCCCCAATGCGATAAAAAATATTTCGCACTTATCAAGATTTCAAATCTCACTGTGCCTAGATAAAATATATCATCGCTTAACACATGGCAGTTCATGTCACGAATAGATTGGGTCAAGGAAGAAATCAGAGTAATGAAGGAATCGGGAAGGTATGTTCCAATTAGGACACTTCAATCGCCCCAGGGTGCTTGGGTGAAAATTGACGGTAAAAAGCTCTTGAACCTGTGCTCAAACAACTACCTCGGCCTGGCGAACAACGAAGAAGTAAAGAAGGCTATGCGTGATGCAATTGAAACGTACGGTGTTGGCGCAGGGGCGGTAAGGAGCATAGCTGGGACAATGGAAATACACATAAAGCTGGAGGAGAAAGTAGCAAAATTCAAGCATATGGAAGACTCTATTGTATATCAGGGCGGTCTTCTTGCTAATATAGGCACCATTCCAGCCCTTGTTGGAAAAGAAGATCTAGTTTTCAGCGAGGAACTAAATCATGCGAGTATCATTGACGGTGTAAGGCTCAGCTCAGCGAAAAGGATCGTTTTCTCCCATCTCTCAGTGAAAGATCTTGAGGAAAAACTGAAAAGTGAAAGAAAAAATGGAAAGAGAGCATTGATCGTGACAGATGGGGTATTCAGTATGGACGGAGACATCGCACCCCTTAAGGAGGAAACAGAACTGGCAGAGAAGTATGATGCAATGATATACGTCGACGATGCACATGGTGAAGGTGTTTTAGGAGATCACGGAAGAGGAATAGTTGACTATTTCAAACTAGCGGGGATAGTAGATGTGGAGATGGGTACATTTTCAAAGGCCGTTGGCGTTATGGGGGGATTCGTTGCGGGTTCTGCAGACCTCATAGACTATCTCAAGCAGAAGGCGCGTCCGTTTCTTTTTAGTTCGGCCCTCAACCCTGGAGAAGCTGCCGCTATAATGAAGAGCCTTGAGATTATGGAAAGAGACGACTCTTTGCTCAAGAAGCTATGGAATAACTCTGATTTTCTTAAAGAGAAGTTGAAAAGCCTTGGTTTCAACACAGGTAACAGCAAGACGCCAATTACGCCTGTGATAATTGGAGGGGAAAAAGAAACGGTAGACTTCAGCAAGCAGCTTTATGAAGGAGGAATTTTTGCTTCACCGATAGTTTATCCAACGGTTCCGAAGGGGACAGCGAGAATTAGGCTTATGCCTTCGGCAGTTCACTCAAGGGAGGACCTTAAGTATGCAGGAGATAAGTTTGAAGAAATAGGACGAAAAATGAAGCTCATATGAGGTGTTCCGATGTATATGGTGGAATGTGTCCCGAATTACAGCGAGGGGAGGGACAAAGCCAAGGTAGAGCGCATAGTAGCTGCTATTAAAGAATATCCAGTTGAAGTTATAGATGTGGAGATGAATTACGACCATAACAGGTCCGTGATTACGGTAGTAGGCGATGGGAATTCAGTTTCTGAAGCTATATTCTCTTCGATAAAGAAAGCTGCGGAGATAATAGATTTGAATACACATCGCGGGGAACACCCTAGATTTGGTGCTACTGACGTTGTTCCCTTTGTTCCTCTCCTCGGGACTCCAATGGAGTATTGTGTCGATCTCGCAGTGGGGCTGGCAAAGAGAGTAGGAGAAGAACTGAACATACCTGTGTATCTGTACGGCAAGGCAGCCAGAAGTCCAGAAAGAAGGGAACTACCAGATATCAGGAATGAGAAATTCCAATACGAACAGCTGAAAGAATCAATAGGCTCAGACGCAAAATATTTACCAGATTTCGGCCCGAAAGTGGTTGGTCCGGCAGGGGCTACCATTATAGGGGCAAGGGAATTTTTGATAGCATTTAATGTAGATGTTAAGCCTGAAAACTTAAAATTAGCGAAGGATATAGCAAAGAGGACCAGGGAGAGGGGCGGAGTTCTTAAAAATGTAAGAGCTCTTGGATTCGATTTGAAGGAGACGAATGAAGCACAGGTATCAATGAATCTAGTCAATTACAAGGAAACTCCACTACCACAAGTCTTTGAATTTGTGAAAGGCGAAGCCGAAGCTAGAGGGCTTCAAGTTAGCAGATCGGAACTAGTAGGCTTGATCCCATTGGAAGCTATGGAGGAAGTTTACAGATTTTACCTGAGAAATAGAGATTTCAGTATTGATCAGGTTATTGAAAAGAGACTCCTCGATATATACAGAAGGGAAAGTCTAACTTCATATCTCTCGGAACTGGCTAGCGATAAGCCTGCCCCTGGTGGTGGATCTGCCAGTGGTATCGTCGGTGCATTCGGGGCGGCTCTCATATCAATGGTCGCAGGGCTAACTATTGGAAAGAAGGGCTATGAAGAAAGTACAGATATCATGAGAAATGCGAAGGAGAGGGCTGAAAATGTCATGTGGAAACTTTACAGGCAGGCAGAATTGGATTCTAAATCTTACAACGAACTTTCAGCCGCTCTTCAGATGCCTAAGGGTACAGAAGAGGAAAAAGCAGTGCGCGCAAGAACAATTCAAGAAAAATTAAAAATAGCTACGGAAATCCCTTACGAGACAGGTAGACTGGCTGCGTCGCTTTTTGATCTCGTGCCGGTAATGCTGCAGAAGGGGAATAAAAATGCAATTTCTGATATATATTGTGCTGGCCTATTCTTGTATTCCAGCGTAATGGGTTCGATGCAAAACGTAAAAATTAACATTTCACTGATAAAGGATACAAACGTAGTTCAGGATTACAGAGCAAAGATGGAATATCTGGTAAATAGTTCTCAAAGCATGATTGGAGAATTAATGAAAAATATGTGGAAATAATAAAGGAAGGTGAGACTATGAAAACTATAGCTGAGTTATCTAAGGAATTGGGGATTAATGAAGATGAACTAGAGCCCTACGGGAAATATATGGGGAAAGTGAATCCTAAGGTGCTTAAGAGGCTCGCCTCAAAGAAAAATGGCAAGCTAATTCTCGTAACTGCAATGAGCCCAACTTCTGCCGGCGAGGGAAAGACAACAACGACTGTTGGCCTATCACAGGGTCTTAAAATGTTAGGTAAAAAAGTGATGCTGACTGTTAGAGAACCATCATTGGGACCAAACTTTGGAATAAAGGGGGGTGGTACCGGAGGAGGGAAATGTCAGCTTATTCCCTCAGACGAAATTAATCTTAATTTCACCGGGGATTTTCCAGCAATATCTGCTGCTCACAATCTCCTTTCGGCGATCGTCAATAACCATATTTTCCAGGGTAATGAGCTAAAAATTGATGTAAGAAAACTAACCTGGAATAGAACTATTGATATGAATGATAGAAGTTTAAGGAAGATAATAGTTGGCATAGGAGACCAAGGTGGTGCTCTTGCCGAGGACAGTTTCCTAATAACGCCAGCGTCTGAAATAATGGCCATTATGGGTTTTGCCGAAAACTACTCAATGCTAAAGCAAATGCTCTCAAAAATTACGGTTGGCTATTCATACGACGGGAAGAGGATAACTGCCGGAGATTTAAAGGCGGAGGGTGCGATGGCCGCACTTTTGAAAAATGCAATAAAACCCAACCTCGTGCAGACTACAGAGGGTGTTCCAGCATTCGTTCATATTGGCCCATTTGGGAATATAGCGCATGGTCACAACAGTGTTCTGGCTGATAAGATTGCATTAAAACTTGCTGATTACGTTGTTACAGAAGCAGGATTTGGGTCAGATCTGGGTGCTCAGAAGTTCATAGACATTGTTATGAGGCGTGCGGGCTACGATCTTGATTTAGTTGTCATTGTGATCTCCATAAAGGCGCTCAAGCATCACGGAGGACTGAAACCGGGTGAGGCAGGCGGCATAGAAAACATAGAAAAAGGTATGGAAAATCTGTACTACCATATCTGGAACATAGAAAGGTATGGAATCCCATTTGTGATATCATTAAACAGGTTTAAGGATGATACGGAGGAGGAGATAGAGTTTGTTAAAAAGAAGGTAAAGGAAAAAGGGTACGATATGGTTGTCAACGATGCGTATTCCAAAGGAGGCGAAGGAGCGCTCGAACTTGCAAGGAAGGTTATTGATTTGCTCGAGAAATATCCACAAAGAAAACCAAACTTCACCTACGAACCAGGAGACCCTGTTAAAACAAAGATAGAAAAGATAGCAAAGAATGTTTACGGAGCCTCAAAAGTTGAATATTCAAAGAAAGCACTGAGAGCATTAAAAAGGATCAAGGACGAAGGACTAGACGGGATGGATGTTTGTATGGCGAAGACGCAGTACTCTATCACAGATGATCCGACAAAACTGGGATGGCCAAAGAATTTCTCGATATATGTTGAAGACATAATGATCTCATCTGGTGTAAATTTTGCAGTTCCACTACTGGGCGAAATCATGACTATGCCTGGTCTCCCGAAACATCCCATCTCGGAGGAAGTTGACATAGATGACGACGGAAACATCACAGGCCTATTATAAGGTATCAATTCACGATATAGAGGATGCCTACGACAGGCTTAAAGGTGTGGTAAAAAATACTCCACTAGAGAGGTCAAATTCTATTAGCGAACTGAGCGGAGCTGAAATTTATCTAAAGCTGGAAAACCTGCAGAGGGGAGGATCATTCAAAATAAGAGGGGCGTATAACCTGCTCAGCAGGGAGGGTAAGGACGTTATAGCTGCGAGTGCTGGTAATCACTCTCAGGGTGTTGCACTTGCAGCCAAACTTCTCTCATTGAAGGCAACTGTCGTAATGCCTCAGTTTGCCTCCCCCGTAAAGATATTGGCTACTCAAAAATACGGCGCAGAGGTGGTACTCTACGGAAATAGCTTCGACGAGGCTACAGAAAAAGCAAAGCAAATGTCGAGGGAGCAAGGGAAAATTTTTGCCCATGCGTTTGACAATAGGTACGTGATTGCAGGTCAGGGGACGATTGGAGTTGAAATTTATGATGTCACAAGGGATTTTGATTTCATAGCGATACCTATAGGTGGCGGGGGGCTCATATCAGGGATAGCTACATACCTTCGGGAGATGGGATACAGGGGTAAGATATATGGCATAGAGGCAGAGGCGGCGGCATCAATGAAGAAATCAATAGAAACGGGGAAGCTTACCAAGATTGAATCTGTAAAGACTATCGCCGATGGGATCGCCATAAAATCGCCTTCAGAAACAACATTTAGAATAACTAAAGAACTGGTCGACGAAGTTGTAACAGTGAACGATGAAGAAATATCGGCTGCGATGTTCACACTTCTTGAAAGGGGTAAGATAGTCGCAGAACCTGCCGGAGCAGCCTCTGTTGCCGCCCTGATAAGTGGAAAGTTGAATGTCAAGGACAAGAAGGGGATTGCCCTTGTTTCAGGAGGAAATGTAGACCTAGCCCTTCTCTCACAGATCATAGAAAGGAATCTAATGACATCTGGTAGGATTTTCACAATAACGTTTATCGTTGATAATATTCCATCAGAAATGCGGAAAGCTGTGGAGTTATTCTCGGACTTGAAGCTAAATATAGAGGAGCTGAAAACTGAGCTTTACGACTATGATCTTGAAGTTGGTAAACAGAAGATTACCGCAAGGCTGAAGGTATATGGGAACGAGGATCTGACCAAAATAAGAAAGAAGTTTAACGAGTATGGTTTCAAGATAGTAGAGACCAAGGGTGCAGAAATTTGATTTTCCCCGGAATTAACAAGGGAACTCATTATCGTACCCTTTGACCCTTCCGGGGATCTGGGATTTCTTCTGGCCTTGAATTCACAGTGAGGTGACACACCACCCTCATCAAGGGGCCCAAAAATCCCTTTAGTTCCCAGTCGTCCAGACTCTTTCACTGATTCGAGAGCTATTCCATGTGGGAACGAAATAATATGAAAAATTAGTGTTTAGATTTTTCGTATCTACATACTATCCTCGTCTTTAATCCGCCCCTCGGCCTGAACTCGCCTATCACCACCATACGCAACGGAGAAGCGCTCTTAACGAGATCGTTGAGTATCTTGTTGACGGCATTCTCCTGGAATATTCCTACGTTTCTGTATTTGTGGAGGTACATCTTTAAGGATTTCAGTTCTATGATTTTTTTATCTGGCACATAGTGTATTGTAATTTTACCAAAGTCCGGCATACCTGTCTTGGGGCAAACTGATGTGAATTCCTCCGTCTCGATCGTTATGACGCTCCTATCCCCATCGTATGGGAAGGTGATCGAATCCACATTTCCAAGGTCGAGTTTTTCTATGCCATCCTGAAGGTGTTCGTATTCGCTCACGCCATAGTATGGATATCACATAAATCAATGTTCCCAGTTGGAAAGTAAAATTTTTTTAAAGAATAGGAATGATGAGATTAATGAAATCATCCGTGCTACTTGTAATTGTTATCGTAGTTATAGCAGCTTTTTCACTTTTCATATACAGTGAATACCATAACAGTAAGACTGCGAATCAGGGGTCGCATGTGTACATAGGTGCTATTTATGAAGGCCAGACAAATTATAGCAACGCAGTTTCTGCCACAATTTCCTTTGGAGGAAAGAACAATCTCCAAGGCAATGTTTATTACGTTGTCCTTTCAGTTTGGGATACTAATCGAAGTTATGACCAGGTTGGGATATCTTCTCTCAACGGCAGTTACTATTCCACTTATTCATATACTTATATAACAAAAAACGGGAGCATTGAATACGTGTACGATCCTCACTGGTTTCCCATTAAACCAGGAGTTCACCAAGTATCAATGCACATCTATTCTGGAAATGTAACCTTCACAGTTGACGGAAGGTCATTCGTCGCATTTACAGGCGGGAATCATTTCGTCATATCTACGAATGAGCTTATAAACAGCGTTTCTTACTCAGACTTAACGGTCTATGAAGAGATTTACAAGTTTAGTGGTGTTCTGCCTGAGATATCTTATAACTTCTCGAATATATGCTATTCTATAGCAAATAAAACATACCGTATAGATTCTTGGGCATATTTTATTCATAATGTTTCAGTTTCCTACGAATCCACAGTATTCTATCTCGGAAACACTGTTAACATATATAACGGAAAACCCTTGACGCTAGAGCTAGAGTACGAAGGTTCAAAGTCGTCTGCACAAATTAGCATCGCAGACTTTAACTTCACGGCCTCTGGAAACGCTAAGTACTATATCTACCTCCTCCCCGGAAAATACGAGATAGCAGTTCTATATCAGGGTAATATGGATTATTACACAATTGATCTTACCAAGAACTATACCCTGACAATACAGCCATAGACTTCCCTTAAAGAAAGGCATAAATGCTTGTCAGACTTCAATGGTAATTTTTGAAATTCTTCAGTCATACTTATTTATTGAACCCATTTTCAATATTCAAAAAAATCCACTAAAATATTTATACCGTCGCAAATTACTGAAAGACCAATGACCGAAAGGTGAAGGAGGTTAAAAATGGCAGAAAATGTATATGTTAGGTTCCAGACACCAGATGATGTCAGGACAAAGGTGCTTCAACTTGTTGAAGTTTCATCCGAGACAGGGAAAGTTAAAAAAGGAACGAACGAGGTTACGAAGGTAGTGGAGAGGGGAGAAGCGAAGCTTGTCGTTATAGCAGAAGATATACAACCGCCAGAAGTAGTTCTTCATATCCCACTTCTCTGCGAGGAGAAGGGGATACCGTATTTCTACGTTCAAAAGAAAGAGGAACTAGGTCAGAAAGTGAAGTTGAAGAGCTCTGCAACAGTTGCGGTTATAGATCCTGGTAATGGGAAACAGCTACTTGCAGAACTCTCTGACAAATTTAAGGAAATCAAAAAATAAAGTGATGAGAGATGCCAGAAAATGATGCCATTCCTTGCGAAGTTGTAGAAATTGTTGGAAGGACAGGGATGGCCGGCGAGGCAACACAGGTAAAAATCAAAGTTCTGGGAGGCGAAGATCAGGGTCGGGTACTCACAAGGAACGTGATGGGACCTGTGAGAGTCGGGGACATCCTCATGCTGAAGGAGACAGCGAGAGAAGCTAGAAAGCTGTCAGTGAGGTGAATCCTGATGGAAACGAGGTACTGCTCCTTTTGTGGAAGGAAGATAGAATTCGGTACTGGAAAAATGTTCGTTAAAAAGGATGGTTCAATTCTTTACTTCGATTCTTCCAAATGCGAAAAAAATTACCTGCGACTCGGACGGGAACCTAGAAATGTTAGGTGGACCAAGGCCGGGAGAGAAGAGAAATTACAAAGATCGAGGGCTTTGAAAGAGACACAAGAAAACAGAGAGGATAAGAACGAACAGCCGGCACAGGTCACAGGAACTACTGAGCCTCAAGCTTAGGTGGTAAGGGGCAAAATGAAAACGTTAGTATTAATAAAGCCGGATGGCGTTGTACGGGCCAAGATAGGAAAGATAATATCAAGATTCGAAGAAAAAGGGCTTAAAATTGTAGCCTTGAAAATGATCAAAGTAACAAGAGAGATGGCTGAAAAACATTACATGGTACACAAAGGCAAGCCTTTCTACGAATCTCTTTTGAATTATATAACGTCTGGTCCGGTTGTCGCTATTGTTCTTGAAGGCAAAGATGCAGTTGAGATAGCGAGGAATCTCGTTGGTGCAACAAACGGTGCTAAGGCTCAGCCAGGTACAATAAGGGGAGACTTCGCAATGAGTATAGATTTCAACTTAGTTCATGCTAGCGATTCAGATGAGTCTGCCTCTTACGAGATTCCAATATTCTTCAGGGAAAATGAAATTTTAGATTACGAAAGGTCAGACAGGGATTGGCTGTGACGTCTTATGTGGATAAGGCAACCAATCGTCGGCGTACTTGGGCACGTAGATCACGGAAAGACTTCCCTGCTGGATTACATAAGGGGGAGTATGGTTGCCTCGAGGGAGGCAGGGGGCATAACACAGCATATTGGGGCTACAGAAGTTCCGATAGAAGATATTATTAGAATTTGTAAGGATATAATTGGTAAGAGGGAATTCAAGATACCCGGCCTTCTGTTTATTGATACGCCTGGACATGAATCTTTTTCGAGCCTAAGAATTAGGGGAGGTTCCATAGCAGACATTGCCGTTCTCGTAATAGACATACGTGAAGGAATAATGCCCCAAACAAAGGAATCCCTTGACGTTCTCAAGCGTTTTAAAACTCCCTTTGTTGTTGCAGCAAACAAAGTTGACCTACTTGAAGGATTCTCGGGGCTAAAAGGGCCATTTTTATTGGCGCTTGGAAAAATGGATGCAAGGAGAATAGAGGAGCTCGATGAGAAAATTCTCCAACTTTCATCACAGCTATATAGGTATGGATTCAGTGCAGACAGGTACGACAGGATAACAGATTTTACTAGGAATGTTGCGATAGTCCCAATCTCCGCTAAAACTGGATTTGGAGTCCCTGATCTCATGATGGTCCTATCGGGCCTAGCCCAGACATTTCTAACTGCACAGCTAAGGAACGAAGACGAGACCGCAGAAGGCACAATACTTGAGGTCCGGGAGGAGAAAGGGATGGGAGAGGTTGCAGATGCCATACTCTACAACGGAATAATGAAGAGGGGGCAAACAGTCTTCACAGGTACAGTTGACGGGATAAAGGCACTCAGAGTTAAGGGTATATTTAAGCCAAAACCCCTTGACGAAATAAGAGATCCAAGGGATAGATTTCAGCCAGTTAGTCAGGTAAGGGCTGCATCTGGTGTTAGAATACTATTTCAAGGTGGAGGTGGCGTGATACCAGGCAGCCCATTCAAGGAGGCCACAGGTGATCTTATAGATCTCAAGAGGTCAATAGAAGACGCGATAAAAGGCTCCTTCAAAACGAGTGCAGAAGGTGTTGTTGCCAAAGCGGACACAGTTGGAAGTCTCGAGGCACTTGTTTACGAGCTAGGGAGAGTTGGTGTACCTATTAAAAAGGCTGAAGTAGGCCCCGTCTCCAAAAGGGACATAACTGAGGCGGGAACCAACTCGAAACCGGAGGATAGAATGGTCGTAGCATTCAACGTACCAGTAGACACAGATCAGATGGAGAACGTAAGTATAGTGCAGGATAAGATAATATATTCTCTCAAGGATAATGTTCTAAAGCGGAGAGAGGAGATAAAAGAAAGGGAAAAAGAGGAGAAAAGAAAGGAGATAACCTTCCCGTGCAAAGTACTCATTCTTCCCGGGAACGTTTTCAGGGTGTCAAAGCCAGCGATATTTGGAATCAGAGTAATAGCTGGAAAGATCAGAGTTAAGACAGAAATGATGAAAATGGATGGTACTCCAATTGGACCAATAAAGAGCATGAGGACAGGTGAAACCTCCCTTCAGGAAGCAAAGCAGGGAGATGAGGTTGCTATAGCTATGGATTCAATAACGGTAGGCAGGCAAGTAAAGGAAGGAGACATACTCTACAGCGATATAAAAGAGAGGGAATTTCGGGAGCTGAAAAAACAAGAGCTCAGCGAGGACGAAAAGATGACGCTTAACGAAATACTGAATATAAAAAGGAAGGAAAATCAATTCTGGGGTGTTTAGGATCGAACCAACAGGGTTTTTATTGATGAAATGATGAGGTTTACCCATGGAAGTAAACTCACTTGAAGTATGTTCGTCCTGCGGAATAGGGTTAGAGGACGTTGGTGCAACATCATTCAAATGTCCATCGTGCGGGCAAGTAGTTATAAGTAGGTGCAGTAATTGCAGAGATCTATCAGTTCAGTACGAGTGCGAAAAGTGTGGATTCAGGGGGCCTTAAGTTGGGGAAGGTCGCTGTTTCATTCAAAATTATGCCCGCTGACGAAAACATGAGCTTAGAGGATATTGATAAAAGTTTAAGACAGGAATTATCCAAAGACTTTGTTCTCGGGAAATCAAGTATAGACGAGTTGGCATTTGGTATTAAGGTCCTTAGGTTTATCGTAATAATGGATGATCAAGGTGGGCTTATTGACTCAGTTGAGGAAAGAATAAGAAAACATCCAGAAGTTGGAGAGGTAGATGTCGAAGAAGTTTCACTTATAAGTTAGATTTAGATCCCGAGTGCTCTCAGGTGTTTTATCCTCTCTTCAATTGGTGGATGCGTGGAAAATAGATTTCTAACCCTCTTGCCCCCGAGGGGGTTTACTATGAACAGGCTTGCCGTTGCAGGATTAGCGTTCCTCATAGGTCTTTGATTGTTCCACTGCTCAAGTTTCATGAGAGCGCTTATCAGACCTTCGGAAGAATTGTTAACTTTTGCCCCGTGCTCGTCTGCGTAAAGCTCTCTCTGTCTGGATATTGCCAGTTGGAGTAGTGTCGCTCCGAGCGCTGCAATCAGCAGAAGTACCATAATAACTAGATCCTGACCACTCCTTCTTCCTCCGAAGAGTGCGTCAAAACCAAAGATCCTTGCACCGATCATAAGCGCTGACGCAATTGTGGCAGCTATTGTAACGACTAAAATATCGTTATGCTTGATATGACCAAGTTCGTGGCCGATAACACCTTTCAACTCTTTGTCATCGAGGATATTGAGGATTGTACCAGTGAAAACGATGTACGCTGCCTTCTTGCTTCTACCTGTGGCGAAAGCATTGGGCACCGGAATATCTGCAATTGCAATCTTTGGCATCGGAAGCCCTGCGTTTTGTGCCACATCTCTAACCATTGAGAAAAGTTTCGGATTCTGCTCCTCAGATATTACCTTGGCACGATAACTCCATAGAACAAATTTGTATGAGAAGAAATATGTGATTATGTTCATAGCTGCTGCGAAAGCTAGGAAAATAAGGAGCCAGAGAAGCCCATTACCTACGATGGCCCCTATTATAATGCCTACTACCGCGAATATGATGAAAAGGAATAGGAATGCTAGTATCAGCCTTATCCTACTCATCCTCCCGGTATTGGAAGCGGAAATTTAATTGTTTTCTTGTAGAGAATACTGTAAATATAATAATATTAAAATATAATGTTGAGAACTTGGAAAAATCATAACAACTGTTTAATAGTAATTTTGATTACCAGTGCATCGTACTTAGGAGGTCTAGGCACAATGCTTAAAAAAATCGGAAAAACAACTGCTCTGGTTGCCATTGCACTACTGCTTATGGCGGGGGTGTTGGGAGCCTCCTTCGGTCAGGTACAGGGGGCTCAGAAGGTATCGTTTAGCTTTAGCGTTATAGGTACCGGTTCAAATGGTACTGTATTTGCAAAAGGCGTAAGCGTGAGTTTATTGAGTGGCACGGGAGCAGTTTTATCTAACAGCACATCGACGCCTGTTGTTACGTTCAATGTATATCCCGGAAATTATTTCATTTACATCCCATCCCAATACGTAGCAGCCTCGGGGCTGGTATATAGTGTGTATGAGGCTCAAGTTTCTATCAATTCTAACGGCACAGCCCTGAGCGCTGGTCAGGTGTTCAAAGATGCTTATGTTAATTATTCTCTAGTAAATCGCCCAGTATATGTTATAGTGAAAGGTGCGAGCGTAGTGAATTCTGTCTACGTGACCCTACCAAATGGTTTGAGCTTAACTGCGAGATTAGTCAACTCATCAAATCCTAATTCGGGGTATTCACTTAAGACAATAGCTGGTAAACAGGTGCTCAATGTGGAATACTATTTCGGTACAACTGTAATATATTCCACACAGTTTAATGCCACTTCGACTGTGAACAACACAATAATTGCCAACGTAACGTCCTCCCAGAACGTGCTGGGTACCGTAACATCAAGTAATGGTGGCTATGTAAGCAACATAGCCGTTTCAGTCTACAAGGATGGAGAGCTTCTCTCAATGGATAGCTTCGCTAATGGCTATTACTCAATCTCTCTTGCCCCAGGGGTCTATGATTTAGTGTTTTCTTCTCCTGGTTTCATTCCTACTCAGTTAAACATCACCGTTGTTCCGGGGGAAAAGTCCATATTCCAACCCGTTGTACTCTCGCCGATAAAGGTAAGAGACACGGAGACGGTTACATTTGGTTCAGGCTTCCAGACAATAGTAATAGAGGGTGAAATAACTCTTGCTAACTCGACAACACTGCCATTTTTACCATACGCTAACGCCGGCTCATTGTATGATCAGTTGAGGCTTAATGGTATTAACAGGGGCGATCTTTGGTCCATACTCAATGCAACTGTTCCAACTAGTACAGCAAACACGGTCTTGTATAACAACTACTCCTACAATTTAACAGGTTCCGTTACAACATCACTTCTAACAGGCACAGGAGGGATCTTATATCAATTTAACTTTACATCATCTTACTCTCAGCCTTTAATAACTGCTACCAACAATAGCACGGTCGACGTTTACCTCCAGAGAAGTAACTCAACTTCTCCCGTACAGTATAGCGTAGAAATTAATATTCCTCAGCAGTACCAGAGAGCTAACCTGATCAGCAGCAACGTGGCTGACGTTTCCGGCTATTCTGGTTCCATTAATATATCGAATGCAACTACATCTGGCTTCATAACAGTAAAGCTAGCATTGAAGCAGAAGCCACTTCTTAATCTCTCTGGCCTATCTGCCACCTGGAGCGGCTGGTTTGAATCTACAGTTATATCATCCACAAAGGGAAACTACACAGTTCTCGTCCCAGTAGGGAAGCAGGTGACATTGAACGCCAGTATGGTACCATATGACCCAGTCCTTAGGACGGACAATTATTACCAGATGAACTTTACCTGGAATATAGGGAGTGGCGTTGTCATGCACGGTTATACCGTTGAATACGATTTCTCCAGTGGAGCATATCCTGTTTCGCTGTCTGTCGCCAGCTCAGCTGGTGTTACTAACTCTACAAACTTTACCATAATTGGCGATGCCATGAATCCCCAATTGAGCCTCAACGTTATTCAGAACGGCGTGACGCTTAGAAATATCACGGCGTCGAGCAGCACTTCGACCGTTCTATGGGTAAACCAGACAACCAATGTCTATTTCAACGCCTTAAAATCAAAAGATCTTTTGCCATCTGGTAAATCTACAGGTCTTCCTCTCTCATTCTCCTGGAACATTACGGGTACGAAGCTCACAGGTTCAAATGTATCTTATTCATTCACAACTCCAACATTCAACAAGACTGACAATGCTACTTTGACTATAGAAAATGGTGTCGGAAACAGTTTCACTATTTACTTCGTAATTCATGTAAATGATACTACACCTCCCATTGCCACGTTCCAGATTCAAAATGAGGCTGGTGTAGCAGTTTCCTCGGTAAAGGAATACCAGAATGTTACGTTGAACGCTTCGAAATCTTATGCTCCAGACGGTGGGTACATAAAAGCATATAACTGGAGCATTTCTTATTCCAATGGAACAGTCGCTAAGAAGAATGTAGAATACAAAATATATTATCAGTCGTCTAACAACTCTACTGTTAGGTTAGCCTTTATACAGTACGGAACGTTCAGCATAAAGCTCAAGGTTACTGACCAGTCTAATAACACCGCAACCTACACGCTCAGTCTGGTTGTTAATGCTGTTGGACCGGAAATCGAGATAACAAAGGTCACATATCCAAAATCATATACTGAAGGCAGTCCCTCAGTTCTAAACGTGACTTTGAAGAACGTTGGCCTTGGTAATGCGACCAAATTCTATCTAGTTGTGAAGATAAATGGAGCAGTGGTCAAAAACCAGACATTCACGAACCTTACGTCCAACGGTACAGTAAACGAAACGCTAACAATAGTGCCACCGACGTCAGGTACATACTCAATGGTTATTTCTGTGTATGCAGTTGGCCAACCTACGTTCTTTAACACGAATACATCTATAACAAAAGCAATATCAATTGCACAGGCACCTTGGAAGCTCCCAGCATTGGTAGGGGGAATAGTTGTTGCAATTGGCGTACTGGCTTTCATATATTACGACATAACAGTTCGGAGAAAGAGACCTAAGGAACCCAAGCAGCAGCCACCAAAGAAACAATTAAAGGTATAATTTATTTTTATTTTTCTTATATTTTATCTGAAGGATTTATTCCTAGAACGAAGAATACCTCTTCCATAGTCTTCGCGAAAGCTTTCACTATCTCAGCCCTTCTTCCCTGGTCTTCGCCACTTCCTATAACTTCGCAGTCTCTATAGAATTGATTGAAGGTACCTGCGAGTTCAAAAGCGTATTTGGCCACTCTATCAGGTCTCAAGTGCGAGGCTGCATCTTCGATTACCTCTGGGTAAAGTGCTATTAATCTTAAGATAGGGTATTCCTCTTTTTTGAAATGGTATTTGATTTCATTCTGCTCCTTAATTTTCGAAAGGATTGACTTTGCCCTAGCGTAGCTGTACATCACGAAAGGCGCGGCATCACCTTCAAAGTTTAGAGCTTCTTTCCAATCAAACACTACGGGCTTCTCTAGGGAATATTTTATTATGTTGTATCTCACTGCGGCAGTACCTATCTTGGTGGATATTTCCCTCAGTTCATCTTCATTGAGGTCACTTCGTCGTGCAATTATCTCGTTCCTTGCCCTGAAAATGGCCTCCTCTATAAGATCCCTTACGTAGACGACGTTGCCGCGTCTAGTGCTCATCTTCCCCTCTTTGGTAGATATGAATGAATAAAAAACTGCCTCAATACCTTTAAGCCCTAGAAGATTGAAGACGTACTCAAGTTTCTTATAATGATCCTTATGATCCTCCCCCAGAACGTCTATGGACCTGTTGAACTTAGAAGCCTTAAGTATGTGGTGAGCTACGTCCCTGGTGAAGTAGACGGAGGTACCATTAGACCTAATGAGGTATATCTTCCCCCCTTCGGTTTCAATGTATTTGGCACCGTTGTCGTCCTTTATAATTCCTGAAAGTCTCTCGAGGAGTCTCTTAACGGAGCCATCAAGGATAAAGTCACTTTCCCATATGAAAATATCAAATGATATCGAAAGCTTTGAGAGATCTGAAAGCACATCATCGAGAAATAGGCTAAGTTTATGCCTGGACTCTTTTATGAAGGCTTCATCTCCGGATTCAGCCCTGAGCATTAGCTCTTCTACTTTCGTCTTATAAAGATCAAAATTTTCAAATACTTTCCTGTAGGAATCAGTGTAATTCATGTCTTTAAAAAGATCAGTTCCAAGGAGGAGAGCCTCTACTTGCGTGCCTATGTCATTCACATAATATTCAGTCTTTACTTCGTATCCATACTTCATAAGAAGTCTTGAAATTGTGTCCCCTATGATGGAATTCCTAACTCTACCTATGTGGAGAGGACCTGTTGGATTGGCGCTTGTGTGTTCAACGAGAATTTTTTCTCCTCTCTTTTCAAATGAAAAAAGCTCCCCGCTTGATGCGCTTCTTAATGTTTCAATAGAAAATTCGTTATCATTATAAAGAACATTAACAAATTTTCCAACCGCCTTAAAGCTCAAGTTATCATCACTAAGGGATTGGATATCGCTACCGTCGATGCTCACATTGCTTTTTTGGAAATCGAATGTCAGATCTCCAAAGCCCTTAGGAGCCCTGTAGATCCGGTAATTTAAGTTAAAATTGTGCTTAGACAGATACGAATCCATTTTCCTCCTCGCCATCTCATCAAATTTCGAATAGGGCTTCATTTCCAACTTCATATTTTGCGCGTATTAAAAAACATCTAGACTAGTCTGTGGTTCCCTTCTTGTTATTTTTATCCCGAGCATTCTCTGGAATTCCATTGCATTTATTGCGGCCTTGGCCTGAGCATGATTATTAAAGTATATGAATACATCTCCCCTCATGCTTCTTATTCTCTCTATCCAGGGAAGCAGCTCATCTTCACTGTACAGGTAATCATATTTGTTTAGCCGTCCGTTTAGTTCACCTTTTCCGAACCACAGATCTGCATTTCTCCCATGAAATCTGACATAAGAGAAGTTGGCTGTTGTATAGTAAAAGTAAGGTAGACCAGGAGAATCAACGGATACAGTTGCTACATTTGCTTCTCTGAAAGAATCTAAAATGATTGGTAACACTTCACCGTTAAGGAAATTTTTATTTCTGAATTCTACAGATATCCTGTAATCTGAATGAATGGAGGATATCAGATTAAATAGTCCAGTTAACACATTTCTATCCTTTAAAGGATCGAGGAACGGTGAGAGCTGCAGTAATCCGGATCCTAGGAGGTTTGAATCCTGTAGTGGTTCTATAACAGCTTTCACGAAATCGCGAGCAACATTTATCGAGTGTTCAGTAATTCCACTTTCGTCGTGTGTAACCTCTTTAGGGAACTTAACAGAAAAGAGAAAATTTTCTTTCCCTCTCATCCTATTGATCCATGAATAAACAGTTCTCTCACTAGGAAAAGAGTAGTATGTGGAATCTATCTCCACAGAATTGAAGAAATTATAGTAGTATAAAAGGAATTTATTCTCATCGAGCCCCCTGGGGTAGAACCTCTCAACCCAATCTCCGTACTGGAAGCCAGAGCAGCCTAAATATATCATACCGCTTTAATCATGGCACATCGTAATAAAAGCTTTCTATGACCAGAAAAGATATTATTCACGCTTTGAGTAATCAGATGGAATGAGCATAGATGTCAGAACTTTGGATCAGGATACCTCATTCAAAGTAAGGATGCAGGCCTACCTATACATTGATGCCCTGTATATTCTTAATAAAGGAAAGGGAGATCGTTTAAAACTTGAGGACTATATGGAGAAAAGGATCAAGGCCATTGAGCAGCTCCTTAATGTGAGCAGACCATTTACTATAGTTGAGGGAGATAATGTGATATTGGAGGTGAAATGATGAATTTTATTTCCGTCTCTGACGTTATGTCCAGAAATCCGATATCAGTACTATCGTCTATTACAGTAAGGGATGCCGCAGAAATGATGAGAGATAAAAAGGTGAGCTCCCTCCTCGTGAAGGAGGGGGAAGAATATGTGGGCATCGTGACTGAGAGGGATATAGTAACGAAGGTTGTAGCCCTTGGCCTCAGTTCGTATGATATAAAGGTCAATGAGATAATGTCTCACCCGCTGGTTTATGTGGACTATGACAGTCCTCTTGAAATAGCTGCTGAAATTATGTGGAAAAGGAAGATAAGAAGGCTTCCTGTGAAGAGGGGGGAAAAGGTCATAGGGATATTGACTGAAAACGATATCGTAAGGATCAGCCCAGGCCTTATTGAAATAACGAGAGGAATAATGAGTGATCGGGACCAAGGGGTGATAAAGGGGATTCACGGAATCTGCGATTCTTGCCACGAGTTCTCCGAAAATTTAATTTACAAAGCAGGAAGCTATTACTGTGAGAGATGTTATTATTCTAAGAGTTACCTGTAAACTATATTACGATGAAATAATAAAGTAAGAATGGCCATTGGCGATGAGCTCATATTAAGTAGGGGGAGGGTACAGCTTCCTATATTCCTCCCCGTAGCAACCAGGGGATTTGTCAAGGCTGTACCTATGAACAAGATAAATGAATTAGGAATTACCGCACTCATCTCCAACTCAGTGCACCTTGCAATATCGCCAGGGATAGAAACACTAGAAAGGTCAGGAGGGATAAACGGCTATACCAAATTCTCCGGTGACTATTTTACAGATTCAGGCGGATTTCAAATAATAAAGAAGGAGCTCGTTAAGGTAAATGACGCGGGAATCACTTTCAGGGACAGGAAATCCGGGAAGAAAATCTTTGTAAGTCCAGAATACAGCTCAGAAATTCAAGCAAAAATCAGGTCGAGTGTTGCGATGATGTTGGACGACTGCCCTTCATATGGTGATAGCCTGGAAAGAATAAAGCTCTCCGTTAAGAGAACATACGAGTGGGGGAGGATTTTTTCAGAACGTCGTGTTATAGGTCAAAAAAAGTTCGGCATAATACAAGGGGGTTTTGATCCTGAGCTTAGAAGGGAGAGTGCCAAACTTATGACGAGTTTGGATTTCGATGGATTTGCTATCGGAGGATTGAAAATAGGTGAGCCGACGGAACTGACGGACAAGATTCTCATTAAGACCCTTCCACTTATTCCGGAAGGGTATCCTATTTACCTAATGGGTGTAGGTGATCCCTTATCTATATACCGTTATTCATATTTAGGGGTTGACATATTCGATTCAACCTATCCGACGCGTAACGCACGGCACGGTTTTGCCCTGACCTCTGGAGGGCCGGTAAACCTCAAGAACGCGAAGTATATGAATTACTTGGGCCCCATTGATGATTCATGCGACTGTGAGGCATGCAGAAATTACAGTAGATCTGAACTTAGAGAAATGTATAGAAATGAAGATCCTTCTTTCCAGTACCTAGTCACAATTCACAATCTGACGTTCATGAACAAATTTATGGAATTTATAAGAAACCAGGACAAAAATGTTATAGAGATAGCTAGTAAATTCAGTAAAATCAATAACTTAGTAAATCATAGCGTTCTAGATGGGTAGGTGGCAGAGTGGCTATGCACGGGACTGCAGATCCCGATTATTGGGGTTCGAATCCCCACCTACCCTTATTCTAAATCTTTTATAAATTGTGTTTATTTTTATGTTTGTTTATGAATACATGGTATACTGCAGGTCTGCGCGTTTAAAGGGGGCAATTAGCGTGAGCGGTTAAGTTATAAATTCACTGCTATTCCCTTAAATATTATGCCAAATCTAATTTGTTAACCAATTTGCGTCGCTGCTTGTCATTAAGACAGTTATTTTTATTTCTGCGGTTAGGCGTCCAATAACTCTAAATACTGAAAAGTCACAATAAGTTTAAATAAGGGGGTTTACAATCTTATTCCGTGCCCCCCTATGAATACGGGGATCTGATCAGAAAGTCTAGATTAAGACGTAAGATCAGGTTATATATTGTCACGGGCATAGTTATATCTGTAGTCATACTTTTGAGTTTTGGAATCTACCATGGGAATTCCAGTGAAAATAAGGTCTCCGTCAGTCTCACTTATTTCACAGACATTGTAATAAAGAACCGCACTGTTATCGAGGTACCTGCAATGAATTACTCTGCATTTGCTACCACGATTCACTACAATTCTAATTTCCAAGGTTCATTTCATTCATCTGTTAACATCGTAATGTATGTTTTCACTCTGAATGAATTCCAGGCCTTTGCTAAAAGAGAAATATTTGGGTATCTTTACTCGACAGGTTTGATTAACAGCTCATACTTCTCAATCTCCCTGATACCAGGAACATACTATGTCGTTTTCTCTGACATGGCTAGTGAGATATCCGCCACAGTGATCCTAACAAGTCCTTTTTTGGTGAGCTACTTCCTCTAGCTATCTCTCGTCTATCGGAATGTACTTATTCCCTATCTGCCCTGAATAATATTCTAATGGTCTGAAGAGCTTGTTGTTGTTCCAGTATTCTAAAATGTGGGCTCCCCAGCCAGCCATTCTCGAAGATACAAATATTGGAGTGAAAAGTTCACTCTCTATGCCCAAAACCCTATAGAGAGGCCCAGAGAAGAAATCTATATTAGGCCAGATACCCTTTGTTTTTCCCAGTTTTTCTATCATAAGTTTTTCTGCCCTAATTGCTATCTTTAGAAGCGTTTCCACCTCCTCCGTTGGTTCTCTTACCAGGCTTTCATCAAGATATTTCCTGACAATTTTTGCCCTGGGATCGTATACCTTGTAAACTCTGTGGCCGAAACCCATAATCTTCTTTTTACCTTCCAAGGCATCCTCGATGTAGCGTTCCGTATTATCAGGATTTCCAATAGCGTACATCATCTTTAGTGCGGCTTCATCGGCCCCTCCGTGAAGCGGACCCCTGAGGGTCCCGATACCAGTTGTAACGGCAGAATAAACATCGGCAAGTGTGGATGCTGTTACTAGAACTGAAAATGTAGACGCATTAGTACTGTGTTCAGCGTGTAAAATGAACATTAAGTCTATCAATTTCGCATCGAAATCGTTAGGTCTCTTTCCGTTGAGCACGTAAAGGAAATTCGAAGGTATGGAAAGACTTCTGTCTGGATTGATAGGCGGTAGTCCCCTTCTGAATCTTCCTGTTAGCGCAGCAATGAGCGGTAACCTAGCAAGCAGGGTTATTATCTTATCGATCGTGGCATCCCTTTCTCTGTTGAGGGGATCCTGATCATAAACGCTCAGCATGGATGCTGCCGTTCTCATAACATCCATAGGGTGCGTTCTCGTCGCGATTAACCTTATTAGATCAATGATTTCCTGAGGAAGTTCCATCCTCTCAGCAAGTTTGGTCTTGAATGAATTCAGTTCAGCTCTTGTAGGCAATTTTCCATATATTAGTAGATATGTAACCTCTTCAAAATTTGATTTCTCCGCAAGGTCTTCTATGGAATATCCTCTGTACCACAATTTCCCATTCAATCCGTCAACGAGTGATATCGAGCTCTCATCAACGTATACTCCCTCTAATCCATAATTTATAATAGGTTTCTCAGCCATATTGATCAATATGCAAAGACATTACAATTATTTAATGCTATTTTAATTAATGGCGCATTGGCTATAATTAGTTTTAGTTAATATTTTTATGTTAATTCAAATTGTTTAAATTATCTGGCCTCTATTGGAACAAAGAATTCTATTACAATATTTTATAATTCATCTTCCATTGTTTACAAAGTTTTGAGATGGTGCTTATAATAAAGTTATAATAAAGGGCTACTAATTGCCAACATTAATTCAGAGAAGGTTTTAATCCGAAAATGAAATCTCATCTGTCAATTCTTATATGAAAAAAGAAACAGATAATAATACCAATGGAATGCATAAATATTGGCATTACGGTCTTACCATATTCATTCTCCTTGCCATATTAGCGTCAGCTGCGCTACTGAACGGGTTTTATCACTTCTATTCACTTGAGTCTTACAGACTGACAGACGTTTCTATTCCTCTAGCCGGATTCCTTGCCGGTTACGTGGGAATATTCGTAAGCATTCTGCTCCTTCCGGTCCCGGATTACATTCTGATACCATTCTATGGTTACCTATGTTCTATCGGTGTTTTTAACCCTTACCTTACTCTATTAGCTAGCACTGCCGGCGCTGTAGTCCCAATCGAATTCACGTTGGGCCTTTACGCAGGTTCAAGAATTCTTAAGAAGATTTTCTCTCACATGAAAATCTCTGATGCGAGAATTTCTGTTGCCACAGATTGGGTGAAGAGACATGGTAATTTCTCAGTGTTTCTAGCAACTTTTGTTCCATTTTTCTACAGCGCTGCGTCATTTTCTGCTGGAACACTCAAAATGCGGTTTTCTTCCTTTATGATCGTAAGCACGGTAGGATTCTCGCTCCGATATATTGGGCTTGAATTGATTGGGTATTATGGACTGTACCTTTTCACATCTCAGTATGATTACAAGTACAGATATGTGTTCGCCAGCCTTCTGGTTACGTCAGCATTATATGCTATAGCATATTCGCTTAGAAGTAACCAGGTATCAAAAACGCCAATGCCTTACTGATCTATTTTTATAGATTTTCTCTGGCCACCTACATTTTCGACTTTAAATAAAATTTTAGCTTTCATACTAGGACTAAATATAATTTTGAGCGGACCTCTTAAACAAAGTGATGAAGTACAATTTTGTTGATTTCTATATTTAACGAAATTTTACAATTTTACATTACAAATTTTACGGGATTCCGGAACCTTATTTTGACGCTTCTTGTTTAATTTAAAAAAGTAATTAGATAACTTCCGGTATTGATTTTAGAGAATGATATTAGCGTCACGTGGATTCATTCAAGTCTAAATTGTCTGCTAACTTCATCAAGAATGGCCTTCTCTCTATCAACGGCTACTTTGATCATACACTGCTTTGCACTCTCGTAGCCGTTGCTGCCAAGTTTATCTGTGTCTCCTCTAAGTGCGTTTAAGATTGCTTCTGCGGCTTTCTCATAATCTCCCGAAGGAAAAACATATCCATTCGACCCGTTGATCACCAGCTCGCTCGCACCAACCCCGCTGCTTACCACAACAGGTTTCTTGTGCAACCAACCTTCCAGAACTGTTATTCCGAAGCCTTCGATATTTGAAGTCAGAATCACAACAGAAGCTAAGGAATACGCTGCCTTCAATTCTTCTTTTGTAGAATGACCTAGGAAGAATACCCTGTCTGAGACACCTAGCTCCCTGGATAAATTTTCTAACTCTCTTTTCCACTGTGCACCTTTTCCATAGCCCAGACCACCCTTTTGTGAAGATGAAAAACTTCCATCCCCTATAAGTAGGAGTTTGGATTTTACCTTCTTTGAAAGAATAGCAAAAGCCTTTATGCCTATATCTTGAGACTTTATTTTATCCATGCGAGCAACTAAAAGAATGAGCTTCTCGTCATCTTTCAGATTTATCCTTTCACTAAGCCTCTCGATCTCCTCTCGTCCTGCTGGTGGATACCATTCATCTGGATCAATGTATGGGTATAGCTGAAATGCCTTCCCCCTAAAATCCGAGTTAACCAATCCTTCCAGGTCACGCCTCGTACTTACAATAACAGCATCGAAGCTTTCCATTCCTTTAATGATTATTCTTCTAGCAAAATCACCAAGGATATCCGGCACAAGCGGTACATGCCACCTCAGTAAAGCTGGAGCCGGAGGACCTATGAACGTTCCTGTCAGGAGCAGCTGGAAATCTTGGATGTAGAATATGTCAACATCCTTTATAAAATCGAACATTCTGCTAGCATTCACCCAGTTGTAATGTGCATAGGCCTTGAAGCCATCTGTTGTGAATTTACCGTTCTCTACTCCGTGAATCTCATTCCAGAGTTTTTCCTTAAACCAGGTGTATTCCCTTAGTATTTTTTCCTCTACCTCCACGTGCGACACTAAAATATTGTCAACTAGGACGTTTGGGGGGGAATTTACCCCGAGCGCAACCCAGGTGACAGAGCTCACTGATGAATCTTGCATCATTTTCTTAACTGACGGGAATATCATGTTTGTCACCCCTCCAGGGGTAAACTCATAATCGACACCTTCCTCAAGCTCCGATACGTTTACCGGATCTGAAAGGGCTCCATACTTCTCCAGGAGACTCTCGTAGCTTAATTTGAATCTAACTATTGGAGTCTGGCTGTTTATACAGATCTTCATGGTTTCACCACTAAATGATCAAATATTATATCTTTCCTTTTTCCGTTTTCAGCAAGTAACATTTGCAGTGACGAAATAGATTTATAAATTCATACTAAGAACAGGCAATGATCTCTAAAGAGTTCCGTATTGTAATGGATAAGCTCACTGGAAACACCGAACGAACTTCAAGAATATTGAAAGAGAGTCTTGCTGTCTGGGAATATGTGCATAGAAAAATTGGAAGGGGAAGGTACTGGCAGATAACCAAGGATGAAGTTAGGGTTCTGTATTCATTAATTGCAGCTAGGAGGCCAAAGGTCGTGATAGAAACAGGCATGGGTCCAGGAGTTTCAACAACTTCAATTCTCTCAGGCTTAAAAGGCTCCGGAAAGTTAATCAGCATCGATCCTGGAGAACCTTACGGTAAGGGAGACAGAGACATTGGTTTCGTGATTCCAGAGGAACTGAAAAAAGACCTCATATATGTAAAGGGAAGAACTTCAGATAAGCTGAATGAAGTATTGGAGAAAACAGGAATGGTAGATTTTTTCTTCCACGATTCCGATCATTCTTATGAAAACGTGATCTTTGAACTTGAAACTGTTTTTCCCTATCTAAGTTCAAATTATTTAATTGTTATTGATAACTACAACTGGTCTGATGCCCCTGCTCACTTTGCCAAAAACCACGGTCTAAGATTATTACATATTGCAGACGATATGGCATTGATCACAGAGTAAGGAGCAGATCATCACAGAGGTGCTTTTTCCACGAATTCCTTCACAGAATTATCCAGAAAGCCCAACCAAACGATAAGCGGAAGAACCGAACTCCTTATCTTAGGAATCTTAGATGATGCGTATGGAATAAAGGGGATGTTAGTTTTAATATTCGCAAGAATAAGATTTTCTGGTTTACCCTTGAATCGCGAAGTCTTCTTTCCACGCAGCATTTCCTGCCATTCTTCATCTGATACCTGTCCAATGCTTCTCCTGATAATTGTTTCAGCTGATATCCTGACAAAATTCCAGGAAAAAGATCTGCCAGAGAATATGAGAAGAGTATACGAACTCCCATTAAAATTTGCAATCTTTTCTATCATCACTTTTTTATTTCTGTCCCTTGAAAAATTGCTAATGTTTCCGTTTAGGAATTCATTTATGGTGTAAGATAACTTGACTGGATCAGTGGTGAGTGGAGAGATGTACCAGTATTCTTTCTCAATTCCAGATCTCAGGTTAATGAATTCGTTACTAACAAAGTAGGCTGTTACTGCTATCCCTCTGAGAGAATCCACCACTTTACATAGCTTCGAGACATCATCGTACTCCACTTCAATGACGGTTGCCGCCGACCTGACATGTGAATCCGTCCTGGATGAGGATAATACTTTCGTTATTCCTAACGGCTTGAGTCCTCTGAGTATTTCTCCCTGTACAGTTCTAATACCCGGCTGTGTCTGGAATCCGTGGAATGTATCATCGTACGCTATTTTCAACAGGCAGAACAAGGTCTCTGTACCTCCTTGAAAGCCGGTCTGCAAATTTAGTTTGCGGGAAATGTCCTTCATTTATGAGCATCTGCAATGCCTTTTCAAGCGGTACGCCGAACCCGTAAGATATTATGTATTTTCCGTACATTCTTGCGACCATTTCTCCATTAACGTAAACATTTTGCCCTTTTATCTGCCCCATCAGCAACTTTTTCGCTATTCCTACTGTTGGCTTGCCTGTGTTGGCACCAGTAACCGTGGCAAGCCCCCTACGAAGCGGATGAAGGGCGCCATTACCGTCAATGGCGTTTAGTTTATCCTTCGAAAGGAGACTCTCAACTATTTCTCCTTCGCGAAGATAAAGGTAGTTAGGAATGTAAGGTGCTCTTACCTTTTTAATTGAAACCTCAAATGTAATTTCCTTTCCAAAATCAACAGCAACACCCACCCCTACTCTACCTTTGTAAGAAACATCTATCGCTCTCAGAGATTCAGTGACTCCGTCAAGCTTTGAAATATCGAGCCTTTTAACCTGTTCATTGTACCTTTTGAGAGGGAAATCTGACTTGAACTCCGTAAATCTAACTTTTTCCAGGTTCTCCACCTTACCCTTTACTATAGGGATTCCGTCACTTTTCAATCTCCTTATCTTCTCACTGATCCCCATCGGGTGTGTATAGCCACCGATGCGTCCGTCTGACATTACCACCCTGTAACAAGGAACAGTATCGGGTTCCTCATTTTCTGAGAGCATCTGTCCTACAGCTCTTGAGGCAACTATATCTCCCAATTGCATCGCAAGGTCTCCGTAGGTGGAAACGTACCCTTCTGGAATTTGCTTTACCAGGTTATAGAATGCTTCGTAAATATCAGGCTTATCTATCATTGAGACCTACTTCCAATTCCTGCAGCTCCTCGGCGGCCAGTACGTTAGGAAATACGGATTTGGCCTCATTCACAATAGGTGAAATATCCGCATATCTGGGACTGAAGTGTAGCAAAATTAGTTTCTTAGAATTTGAGTCTCTTGCCTGGATGGCAGCGTCATAACCAGTCGAATGCCCATAGGATACGACCTTATCTTTAAATGAGGTATCGCCAGTTGCTTCGTGGATCAGGATAGTTGAATCCCTAAATAATTCGAGCAGTGCAGGATCTCTCCTTGTATCACCGGAATATGATATCTTCCTCCCTTTCCTTATCCCTCCTGAAATATCCTTTGTCTCTATTGTCCTCCCAAAGTACTCAACGCGACCATTTTTCCTTATCTTTTCGAGGAGGTTTCTTGGAATTCCTAGGCTTTGTATTTTTAACTCATCGAATTTAGGAACATCCTTCTCTATAAACGCATACGATAAAGCCGGTATTGTGTGATTTGCCTTTGCAGACTTTATAAAATAATCTCCAAAATCTAGGGTCTCGCCTCCGTAAAGATCCTTTATCGTAATGTCAAAGTTCAATGAAAAATAGCCGATTGAAAGAAGATTGCTGAGTATGACTGAGGAACCAATCGGCCCATATATTTCCAGAGGATCGCTCCTTCCATAGAAGCTCATCGTCTGAATTAATCCTGGTAAACCAAGGAAATGATCGCCGTGATAATGCGTGATGAATATTCTCTTTATCTTCATCATTGATAGGGAACTCTTCATCAAGGATGTTTGGGTGGCTTCCCCACAGTCGAAAAGAATAGCCTCTTCGTCAACCCTAAGGGCTATGCTAAGAGTATTCCTCTGAGGTGTTGGCCAGGATCCCCCTGTCCCAAGTAAATATAATTTGACCGTCGACAGCATCAGGATCTTTCGGAGATTTTTTCTTCTACAATTTTAAACTCTTCCAGAGAACTTCTGGTCCTTGGCCTGGGAGGTAGGAAGTAACAGTCGCATGACGCCGTATCTGAAAGGAATATATCGAACAACCCTATCTTCTCCGACAGTTCCTCTATTTCTATTTTATCGAATCCAATCAGCGGTCTGAAAACTGGTACCGATGTTTTCTCTTCTATCGTGCCAAGATTTTCTACTGTCTGGCTTGCGACTTGGCCGAGATCTTCCCCTGTTATTATTCCCTTAGCCCCAATTTCCTTCGCATACTTCTCCCCCTCACTATACATCTTCCTCTTGCAGAAGATGCAGGTCCAGCGCTCTTCTCCGTTCTTTCTAAGTTCCATAACAGTCTTGCCTATCATTTTCCTATGATCAACGATTTTGATTTCGATCGGATATGGGGAGAACTGCTCGAGGAATTCTTTGTTTCTGAAAACCTTCTCGAGTAGACGGGAGCTCTGGAAGTAGTGAATCAGGCTAATCTCCATACCCCTCTTCATCATCATATAAGCTGCAACAGGTGAATCAATTCCGCCCGAGATAAGTGCAACTCCTTTTCCTTGAGACCTGACAGGCATCCCTCCAGGCCCTTCTATAGAGGTTGTATATATATATGTGAATTTTGTCCCAATATCCACACCAACATTTACATCATACCCCCTGAGGTCAACCCGAGTACCTGGATTTTTAGCCAGAATGATTTCTCCAAGGTGTGCAGAATATTCCTGAGAGTTATAGGGGAAGTTCTTGTTTCTTCTGTTAACAGTGACTCTGAAACTCCCTTTTATTGAAATTTTGGAAACTGCGTCCTCAATCTCGGAGGGTAACGAATTTACTCTTGTAGCCGGAGAAAATGATGAAATGCCGAAAACCTTGGTCAGGATGTTTTCCAGTGAGCAGTCTGATTCAATAACAAGCCTTGACTCCTCAATGCTAACCTCACCTCTAATAGAGTTCTCATTTAGCTTAGCCTTTATGTTTCTCCTAAGCAGTTCCTCGAAATATCCTCTATTATCACCCTTTGTACCTATTTCTGAGTACCTGACCAATGTGAACACACTGCTCAAGCTAGATCTCTCTTATCTACTTTTCTTAGCTTCCTGAGAAGATAAGAAAGCTTTAATTTAAATTGAAGATATCAATAGGACTATTTATAATAATTATCCATATAGTGTTTCAATGAGCTATATCGATCAGTTGGTCCACATAACCATAGAACTCTTCGTTGTTGTTGATCCGTTTGCAGCTATGATAATGTATATCTCTTTTGCGAAGGACGAGAGTGAAAAGGCCAGGAAGGTGATGTTGAACGATGCCACACTGGCGAGTTTCTTGATACTCCTTTTTTTCGCATTTGCGGGATATTATATATTGCTTTACTTCGGCATATCAATTGCAGCGCTAGAGATAGCTGGAGGTATATTGATATTGCTCACTAGCATAGAAATGGTTACAGAAGGTGACAAACCGGCAGGTAAGAGCAAAAGTAACAGAGATAAAGCCGGTCCTAGGGACCTCGGAATTGTTCCACTGGGCACTCCTCTTTTGGCAGGTCCGGGTGCAATCTCTTTAGTCATAATATTGATGCATGACTACAATCCGATACTCGTTGTCCTCGGGATAGTGATTGTGTCCGCTGTTACGTTTTTCCTATTTCTTTCAAGCTTTTTCATCTATGATATTATAAAAGAGAAAGGGGCTCGTGCGCTCACGCGGATTTTCGGTATATTAGTTGCCGGGTTCGCCATTCAGTATATATTGACAGGCGCGACTTTGTTTTTTCAGATCAAGTGAGGGAAAAATGCATATATAGTGAAACCCAATTGACGCTTAATGAACGTTTCCAGAATTAATATTTGCTTAGGGCCCAATTCGAGCAAGGTGGATCTTCTCATTCCAGGAATTTCATATTCCCGGTCGTGCAACATATGAGGGTGATACTTGAAACTCTCGAGAATATCCAGCGAGTTGTAGATGCAATGAGGGATGGGCCGGTTGTTTTGCCTACAGATACTCTTTATGCTCTGTCCGTACCCATAAGAAGCAAGGCCCAGTTTGACAGGGTTTACAAATTGAAAAACAAAACTATGGAGAGCGCAAGCCCGATAGGTTTCTATGGTCTAAGGGATATGGAAAAATATTGCAGTATGGATGAGGGTGCCAAGAACATAGTCAGGAAATTAATGCCCGGTCCTTTAACCCTTATCCTCGATGCAAAGATTGAAGGTCACTGGGTTGTAAACGGTAAAATTGCTGCAAGAATACCGGCCAGACCATTCGTTAGGGAGGTCATAAGAATGGTTGGCCCAATAACCCTTGTCGGGGCAAACATAAGGGGATATAGGGCTTCTTCAAATATAGAAGAAATTCTTAAACAATTTGGGGACAGCGTAAGATTATATGTCAAGGCTGAAAATGTGGGTGGTATCCCTTCAACAATATACGATTACACTACTGGAAGATTGTTGAGGGAAGGACAGATTACTTTAAAACAGATAAGGGAGTCAGAAAATGGAAATTGATGATTATATCCAAGCCGGAAAGATAGCATCTGCTGCTAGGAATGAAGGATACAAGATGATAGAAGAGGGCGTGCAGCTTCGAGCGGTCGCCGATTATCTGGAGGATTATATACGAAGCAGTGGGGCAAATATAGGGTTCCCTGTTAATCTCTCTTTAAATAATGAGGCGGCTCACTTTACTCCAGCACCTGACACGGAGTTGAAGTTCAGTGCTGGTGATCTAGTGAAACTTGATCTCGGTGCTGAGGTTAATGGGTGCCTTGCAGATACTGCCGTCACGAAAGAAGTGACAACGAACAAATGGTCACAACTTATAAGAGCTTCGGAGGAAGCTCTACAGAATGCGATAAAGAAGGTCAGGGTCGGTTCTTTCACGTCTGAGATAGGCCGGGAGATAGAGGCCACGATCAAAAGGTATGGATTCAATCCAATATACAATCTAACGGGTCATACCCTTGAAAAATACGTTTTACATGCTGGTACCTCGTTTCCTAACTACGATGACGGTTCCAGGGTGCGTCTCTACCCAGGCATGGCCTTCGCTATTGAGCCATTTGCGACTACGGGCAGGGGGAGGGTAAAAGGCCTAGAATTCGGAAACATAATGATCTGTTTAAAAGATGAGACGGAAGAATGGTCAAAGGCTATAAGGAAGGAATCCAGGGGTCTTCCATTTTCTGTGAGGGACGTTTCTAGATTGTATAAGAATTATGATTCCATATTGAAGGAAGCTCAAAAGAAGAAGTACTTTTATTTTTACCCTGTCTTGAAAGAGGACAGGGGAGAGATGGTTTCTCAGACAGAACACACTATATACCTGAGAGAAGATGGACCTATCGTAACAACTCTATGATCTCGGCATCCACAGATTCGTAGAGTTTTTCAAGAGTTACGTTTGAATCGATGTATTTTACGTTGTCTCTTACATTCCTTAACTGAAGGTACATTTTCTGAACCCCCTCAAGGTAATCCATTCTTTCAAATCTCGATAATTCCCCCCTACCCTTGATACGCTCGAGTGCTTTATTGACATCGCTCAGTAGGACGAATACATGCGAGGGTAGTGCTGGGAGCATTTTAGAAACGCTATTGAAAAAATCAATGTATCGATCGATGCTGCCGAACTTCTTCCAGAGATCATAGCCTTGATAGGCGAAGCTTGAGTAAAGCGACCTGTCAGAAATAATGTTAACGTCTGAAGGTAAGTTTCTGAGCATGTTAGCCCTGTCTGCCATAAATAGGAAGAAATCTGTAGCAGGATCCCACTTGCTCTTCCTTACGAGCATCCCGATATCAGAGTCAGATGGTTCCTGAACCATAATAAAATTAAACTTTTCAGATATATGTCTAGCGACAAATGTTTTCCCAGTTCCATCTATTCCTTCCACCGCAACATACAACCTAGAAGAAGGAGTCAATGCTACGCTGCACCCCCTGTTTTCGTGCCTGTTTTATCCGTGAAAGAGCTGACTCAACTCTGTCCCTAGAGAAATTATGCAGTTCTACAAGTATTTCCATTATTTTTTGCTCATCTAGCTCTAGGCTGCCTATCTGTCCTGCATCGCGTACCTCAGGGTTAAGGAATATGTTCTTTATTTCTTCGTAGTTTTCAATTTTAATAGACGGTATCTTCTCTATTGAACCGTATTTCTTTATAAGCTGGTAGGCCTTCTTAGGACCTATACCCTTTACCCCGTCATTGAAATCAGTTCCCACAAGGATTCCTATATCTATTAACTGTCCCCTCGTTATTCCCAATTTTCTTAAAACATCGTCCATCTCGATAATTTCCGGCTTAACTTCAATCACCCTTCCAGTTTTACCGTATCTTCTCTTACCAGTTATCGTAAGGTTCCTGATGAGCCTAGGAGAGCCGAAAAGGAGGGAATCATAGTCCTGAGAAACTGCAGAATATGCAACTCCGCTCCTACATAAATATGAAGCTTCTGCCTCACCTTCAGAGGGCGCATCGATTACGCGAATTCCCATTGCTGTCAGCAATTTTTTTGATTCATCGACCATGTCAGGTGTAAGTCTTGAAGTTCTTGATGCGTAACTTCTTGCCTTTTCGAAGTCACCCATTGCCAGGGACAGTCTGTATTCCTCTTCCGCCTTTTCCTTAAGGGCGATCCTTTCCTTTATAGTCTTATCCTTTAAAGCCGGAGGTTTCCCATCAAAAACGTAAATAGGAGTTATCCCAGCCTCAAGGAGATTTATGTTCCTGTAAAAGATGCCAGATAGGTGTGATGTTATATTTCCATTCCTATCTCTAAGGGGAGAACCGTCATACTCCCTTATGTTGCTGAGGAACTGGTATATAACGTTAAAAGCATCGACAGCAACTACCCTGCCCTTTAGGCTTTTAAGGTCTATTTCCTTACTCTCGACCAAGGAAGATATGTCTACGCCCATTCGAAATAATTAGGCTTATTAAGAATATAATTTATTCTATTCCATTCTCAACTATTCTGAATTTGCACCTTATACCTTCTGGTAAACTCCTGTGCTTCATCACCACTAGTTCTCTAATACCTCCGCTACTCCTCTCCACCTTGAAAATAGCCTTTGCCATATGGGCCAAGGCACTTCCACCCATAGGCTTCACCTCGTTGGAATCTTTATCAGTATATACCTGATTTACCATAAGTACCGGTATATCTAATGTGGATGCCAGGTTTGAAAGCATCTCGATCTGCGTGAGCAGGGTGTTGGACGTTCTTTTACGAAGCTCAGTCCTTATGTCTCTTTCAACTCGGTAGTGGGCCGTTATCGTATCAACTACCACCAGTACCACATCCTGCATAGATGAAACCAGGTTAAGAATAGTAGGAACGGATTCTAACTGCTCTTCGTAGCTCTTTATTCTGAAGAATTTCACATTGGAAGGAATCGTGCCAGGTCCACTCATCTGGGCAAATCTTTCCCCTGAGACACCTTCCGTATCTATGTATATAATCTTTCCAAATTGCGAATTTTTCAGTGAAGCGCTTAGTACGAGGTTTGTTTTTCCACTCCCAGGTTCACCGTATATCTCTGAAATTATACCGCTCTCGAACCCGCCCTGTAGAAAATCATCTAAATTTTTGGAGCCGGTTGATATTCTGCGACTCATATAATTTCTCTGAGAACCTTGGCTAACTTGCCAAGATCATTTCCCTTTATGACAAGATCCACCCCATCGACATCGTGTTCCGAATTGAAGAGAATGGAGTAATCGGACTTTCTGAACATATCTATGTCCCATTCTGAATCTCCAATAGAGACCTTGAACCCCTTGAATCTGTCAAGTATTTTACCCTTATTTTGTGGATCCACCACAGCTCTTCCCCCGACTAGTTTACCCTCTCTGAATACAAGTTCGTTGGAGTAGATCTCTTCAATAGGAAAGAATGAGCTAACCCTAGAAACTATTGCGTCCACACCGCCTGAAATTGCTATCTTCTTTCCCCTAAACTCAGCAAGAAACGAGGCCAGTTCCTGGAAATTGGGATTAGGCTCAACGTTCTGTGCTATCTTCTCTATCTCGGACTTCCTGATGGTGCCTTTTTTTCTAATCCATAAGGCTACATCTCTGTCAACGAATTCCTGATAGCTTATCAGGCCTTTGAGGAATGCATTGAGCGAATCCCCATTACTTACCCCGAAGTAGTCATGAATAATGCCCCAGCTGCTTTTTTGCTTTAGAAGAACACCATCCACGTCGAATGCTATGAGGGAATACTGCATCTCATCAAGATACGTTTTCAATATATAAGAGCATAAGTGGAGACAGCGAACCGCACTTCCCGTGCCCTCGCGGAACACAGTACGCATGCGGAACGCGGACGGGCTTAACCTTCGGGTTCGGGATGAGACCGGGTGTTTCCCCGTCGCTATGGCCGTCTACCGGACCTTCATTCATATTGATTATTAATCATTTTCTATTTGCGCGGCTTGCGATTTTTTCTGATCGGAATTTAGAATAATTCCGATTTTATCTCAGTTTAGAAGGATTTGAAATGAAAAAGGTGGGCTTTATCGTTAATCCGATTGCAGGTTTGGGCGGGAGAGTAGGTCTAAAGGGTACAGATACCCCTCAAATAGTTGAAGAGGCAATCAAGATGGGTGCCACGGTGACCTCACCTGAAAAGGGGTACAGGGCCCTCGAAAAACTGAAGGGAATTGGGCAATCGTTGGAGCTACTTACTTGTTCAGGGGATATGGGAGAGAACACAGTTAAGAAATTAGGATTCAACTTCAGAATTACGTATGAAGCACCGGAAAATACAACGAGAAATGATACGGTTAACTGTGCTCGCAAAATTCTGAATGAGGGGGCGGACATTCTTATATTCGCTGGAGGTGACGGTACAGCTAGAGACATATGCGAGGCTGTCGGAGATAAGATTGTCGTATTGGGAGTCCCCGCAGGTGTAAAGATGTACTCTTCCTGTTTTGCGGTCACTCCAGAAGCAGCAGGAGAGCTAGCTCTCACGTTCCTTTCAGGTCAAGATTTTGATATAATTGATGCGGAGGTACTTGATGTCGATGAAGAACTTTTCAGGAAGGGTATTCTTTCCACAAAGCTTTACTGTTACTTGAAAACACCGTATGAAAAGCTTCGGCTCCAAGGTGCGAAGGTCGCAAGCAATGAAGAGAGCGAGAAAGTCTACCAAGAAGCGATAGCCAGTTATTTGGTTGAAAATCTTCAGAAGGGCCATTACTACATAATTGGTCCGGGAACGACGGCCAAGTATGTTCTAAAAATGCTCGGGATAGAAAGCAATGTTCTGGGAGTAGATGTAATATTTGTAAAAGAAACAGGCGCGGTAGAGGTTGTTGGGACTGATATGAATGAAGTGGGAATCCTAAAGCTGATCTCAAATGTAGATTCTAAAAAGCTGCACCTTATCGTGACCCCCCTCGGTGGTCAGGGATTTCTCCTGGGCAGAGGGAACCAGCAGATAAGTCCGGCAATCATAGATAAAGTAGGGAAGGAAGGTATAACAGTGATAGCAACCTGGAATAAAATCAGATCTTTTGATTCAAATTGTCTCCTTTTGGATACAGGTTCGCCTGATACAGACAGGAAACTAGAGGGTTACTACAAGGTTGTGACAGGTTACCATACCTTCTATATGCTTAGAGCAAGGAGTTTCTCATAAAACAATCAGCCTAAAGCGCTCCGCTTTTTATTTATTTCCAGTTATTTAAATCAATATTAAAAGAGCGGTTCCCGAAGTTATCTGAGCTTAAAGTGAAATATGCCTGATTTACAACACGAGGAAAATAAGACAAGCGGGATATTCATTCCCAATTCAAAGTTACGTACCTTGGAGTTCTAAATATGAATTTTGGCAGCCCAATTCATCTAATTTACATGTTTTATTATCATTTAAAACTCATATTTGAACAGTTAAAATAAAAAAACTTTATTTTCCTGCTATAAAGATACGCGTTTCAGCAAATTCAGCTTTCATGGACAGCACTTTATTAAAATCCTAAAAAATTCGAAAATCTTGCAACAACATTTATAATAAATCACCC
>JAVYOD010000004.1:0-41713 GCA_038734825.1 Thermoplasmatales archaeon | reverse complement strand
GTAGCTTAAATTTACACCCAGCTCCTTGAGTTTATCCCTTAGTGAAGAGAGAGCATCCATATTAACTTCTTCTGCTACAGCATAATGAGGAATTATCTGTTTAGACTTCGTCATTTTCTCTGATATTAAGCGCCTTAGACCCTTAAGCTCCATCACATTACTCGGAGGGGATTTTGCTTCAACTACGGCCTGTTGTTTGCCGTACCCTTCTAGATCCTGAAGCGTGATCCTGCCGCCAGGACCCGACCCTTTCACAGTTGTAAGGTCAATTCCCATCTCACGTGCCTTCTTCCTCACGGCAGGTGGTGCAAGGACCTGGGCAGCTTCCTCTTCCTTTGGTAGATTTTTGCTCGCAGGTGCAGATTCAACAGCCTCGGAAGGGCTTGTGCCTATATCTATTAGCGGCGACCCAACCTTGGCAATTTCACCCTGCTTCACGTATATCTTGGAAACCTTCCCTTCATATGGTGATGGAATTTGAACAGTCACCTTATCCGTCATCACCTCTACTATTATCTGATCCTTATGAACCTCGTCTCCTTCCTTAACATTCCACTTTACTATTTCACCCTCCTGAACCCCTTCTCCTATATCTGGGAGCTTAAATGTCGGCATCTTAACTCACCTCAGTATGACATTATCTTATTTATTGCATCCATTATTCTTTTTTCATTTGGAAGATATATATCTTCATTTGAATACGGAAATGGCGTATCGAACCCTGTTACCCTTGCTATTGGGGAGAGAAGGGAATCCACAGCCCTTTCGGCGATTAGCGCTGCAATCTCAGCGCCAAGACCTAAAGTCCGAGGTGCTTCGTGTACAATGACTACCCTCCCTGTTTTCCTGACTGTTCTCAAAATGGAATCGATATCCAACGGAAGCAATGTTCTCAGATCAAGAACATCTGCGTTGACAGAATTCTTGTCGACAGCGTTCAGGACGGTAGGAACTGAACTGCCGTATGTTATAATGGATATATCATCTCCCTCCCTCAGAAATGATGCCTGGCCTATTTTCACTTCGTACATCTCGTCTGGAACCTCACTTTTAACCATTCTGTAAAGTCTCTTTGGCTCAAGAAAAATAACAGGATCACTAAGCTTATAGGCGGATATGAGGAGACCCTTTGCGTCGTATGGGTTTGAAGGAGATACGACTGTAAGTCCCGCTGTGTGAACAAAGTAAGATTCGCCACTCTGTGAATGGTAGAGACCACCTTTTATTCCCCCTCCGTAAGGAGTCCTGACTATCATGGGAACGGAAAAACGGCCACCTGTACGGTATCTGATCTTAGCCATATTGTTTACGATCTGATCAAAGGCAGTAAATATGAAATCCTGAAACTGTATTTCAGCTATTGGCTTCAGACCATGGAGGCTCATTCCTATGCCCATCCCTATTATGCCCAGTTCATTTAGGGGCGTATCTATTACCCTCTCTCCCCCATACTTTTTGAGAAGATTATCCGTTACCCTAAAAACACCGCCATCCCGTCCTATATCCTCTCCAAGCAGTACAACCCTCTCGTCTTTTTCCATTATGGCATCAAGCGTTGAATTCAGTGCTTGAACCATATTAATCTCGCTCATTCGATCTCCCTCCTTTCATCCATCTGCATCCAGTAGGGCTTCTCGTAAACATCATCAAACATGCTCTTTGGATCGACGGGAGGTATCAAAACCCTCTGCTCCAGTATAGAATCAACTTCAGTCTTTGCCTCCTCCCTTGTCCTTTTAATAAAGTCCTGATCCACAACACCCATACCTAAGAGAAGATTCTCTAATCTAGTTATTGGATCTTTCTCGCTGCCATCAGTAATTTCATCAACCCTGTATTTTTTAGGATCATCTGACGTAGAGTGTGGCCCGATTCTATACGTAGTGGCCTCTATTAGATACGGACCTGATCCAGATCTGACGTAGCTCAAAGCCTCTGAAAGTCCTGAGAGTGATGAGATGATATCATTACCGTCTACTCTCTTTCCTGGAATACCGTACGCACTTGCCTTCTTGTATATTTCCACCTTTGTCTGTCTCTCAACAGGGAGAGATATTGCCCAACCATTGTTTTCACACACGAATAGTACTGGGACATTAAATACAGACGCAAAATTTAAAGCAGCATGGAAATCTGAGGTTGACGTAGCTCCATCTCCGAATGTCGCTATAACTATTCCCTTCTTTTTCTGATATTTTATTGCATAGGCAGCTCCGACCGCCACAGGTAGGTGGGTTCCTACTGGGCTCTGAATTGTGGAAAAGTTAAACTCTTTAAATGAGAAATGGTCAGGCATCTGCCTACCCTTTTGTAGATCTTCGCTATTCCCCAGGAGCTGATCGTATATCATAGATATAGGTACGCCCCTCTGAAGCAGCAAGGCCAGGTCCCTATAATAGCTGTATATTATGTCATCCTTTTCGGCCAGCATTCCTATAGCAACTTGAATTATTTCCTGACCCTCTGCTGGCACATGAAATCCAATTATCCCTTGCCTCTGGGCACTCGTTATCCTGAGATCGAGTATTCTTGCCTTTACCGCTGTTTTATATGCGGATACCAGAGCCTCGTTTGAAACATTACTAATGGACGGCAAATTAATCACCCACTGCCTCCCACGCTTCGGCTGCACGATACGAAGTTCTTACTAAAGGACCAGAAGCAACGTAGCTGAAACCAAGTTCATAAGCAACCTGCTCCAGGTACTTGAACCTAGAAGGAGTTGAATATTCGACAACGGGAATCTGTTCCTTGGAAGGTCTTAGATACTGCCCTATTGTCAGGATACTCACCCCTGCATTCCTTAGAGCTCTCATGGCATCAATAACCTCAAGGTCGGTTTCACCGAGTCCAAGCATGATGGAAGATTTTGTAACGAATCCCTTGGAAGATATATGTTTAAGGACGGCCAAAGATTGTGAATAGCTTGCTCTCGGATCCCTTACGAACGGGGACAACCTACTAACGGTTTCAATGTTGTGAGCCACTACTGATGGGCCCTCTTTAAGTATTATATCCACCAGATCAAAATTGCCCCTAAAATCCGGAATAAGAACCTCAACCTTAGCACCCGTTAACTTTACTTCTCTAACAACAGCTGCAAAATGCCCTGCCCCCTGATCAGGCAGATCATCCCTGTCAACAGACGTAATAACAACAAATTTTAGACCCATTTCCCTAACAGCTACAGCAATATTCCTTGGTTCCATTGGATCGAGGGGTTCAACGAATCCGTGCGTTACCGAGCAAAACTTACAGTTTCTAGAGCAATTTTTGCCTAGAACCATAAATGTGGCAGTGCCGTTAGACCAACATTCGGCTCTGTTTGGGCACCTTGCTTCTTCGCAAACAGTGTGGAGGTTCAGTTTCTTGACCTCTCCCCTTGTACTGAAGAATTTTTCTTCAGTAGGAAGTTTTACCTTGACATATTCAGGGTGCATTGCGTGAGAGTGGATCAAGGTTTTAAACATTTTCGGTTCGCTTAAATGATGATGGAAGGTAAAGCGTTTATTCAGGGTTTCTATAACATAGAGATGAAGAGGAGCCTGAAGATAGGGATTATTGCATCAGTTGGCGCAGTAATAGTGGTTATCGCTACTGTGTTTGCTTATACTGTTGTAACAAACGAACAGGCTAGCTCATCACCATTCTCATACATCCCTTCAAATTCTTCCCTTGTTTTATATCTGAACTACAACAATACAAAAGCATTCTTATTTCACGGAACCAATTATACCGCCATAATGATAACATCTGTAAACGTAAAGGGCTCAAATGTAACTATACCATATGACAATAAAACTTATGCTATTAATACAACACTTTACCAAACATATAAGGGATTTCAGATCTACGCCCTGAATGTATCATCCATTTTCCTAGATGTTAAGAGCTTCTCAAATTTCTCGAAATACATTAACGTAAGTGGGCTTAATGATACTTTGTTTGCATATGAGCCATACGGATCAACGATTGTTTTTGGTTCACTTCAGGCTCTGCACATCTCAATAAACGCGTATCTAGGGGATCTCAATTTCCAGAAAAATAGTGCCTTCATAAATCTGGATAACAACATTTCCTTCTATGCGGTAGTTAAGAATTCCTCATCACCCGTTATTAAAGCTTGGGGAGGTCTGAACCAAACAGCTGTCTATTCATTTCTTCAGCTGAAAAATGGAACTTCGCTAAACCTGTCATACCTACAAAATATACCAGGTGTAAAGGTAATAACGGTAGGGCAAAATGAATTAGAGGTAATAGTTTCTCTATCGTACCTATCATATCTCCTAAGCAAGGAAAAAATAACGTGATCTTGGTGTCTGGAAAAGGCTCAGGCTTTTCAACTGTTTTTTCTTATTACCTTAAAAATTACTATAGGTCCAAAAGCTTCTATCTGATCTTTATTCTTATGCTCATCATATCTGCCCTCATGGTATATCTTTCTATACACTACCTCCCAGATATAAAAAATATAATTCCACTAGGCACAAATATCAAGCCCGAAGAAAAGGAGAGGATCCTTCTGTACATTTGGGCATATGTACTTTCTAACATACCCGTTTTCGCTGCAGTTTTCTTCTCCTCGCCTGCAATTTCTAGTGAGATAGAAAGTAAGACTGCATTCCAAATATTTACTTTGCCTATCGATAGGTCTATCCTCCTGTTGGGCAAGTACACAGCTGCTGTTGCTGCATCTATAATCTCAATGATCCCTTACATAGTCGCTGAGATCGGAACAGCGTCCTATATATTCGGATTTCTCGTCTCGACCCCATTTTTAATATCAACAGGTATGGTGCTGACCTTTATCGCATCTGTCAGCGCGTTTTCTTTCCTCATCAGTTCACTCTTCAATAGGAATCTATATGCGTACATCACCACATTTATCATTTATTTCATAGTATTTTCGTCTCTGAACCTCGTTTTAGAACTCCTTTACAACTACAACGCATTCTTTCTTCTTGACAATGCAGCATCAATAATAAGCAGGTCATTTATAGATATATCACCAGGTGTTTTCACATCAAAATTCAGCCTTAATGGGGCAAGCTACAGCGAGGTCATGACTTCCCTACTGGTTATGGTGTTGTACGCAGTTGTATCTATAATTTTATCTCTCTTGATCTTTGAAAAGAAGGAGGTTAAATGATTACTATATCCTCTCTTTCCAAGAATTTCGGGCAGATAAAGGCTTTGAACAATATAAATTTGAGCGTTGATGAGCCAGGACTTACTTGCTTTCTCGGTGAAAACGGCGCAGGCAAGACAACACTTTTTAAGATAATCACAGGAATCCTAAAACCAAGCAGCGGTTCTCTAAAAATAAATGGTATAGATATTCAATCGCAACCCAAGGAAGCGCTCTCCTTGATAGGGGCACTAGTTGAGCAACCAGAGTTCTATCCATATCTAACTGGTAAAGAACTGCTAGAATTCACCGGGAAGATCAGAGGACTAAAGGGAAGAGACCTTGAGAATGACGTGGAAAGGGTCACAAAGATGATGAACTTGGGAGAGTACCTACACAGGAAAAGCGGTACATACTCACGCGGAATGAAGCAGAGACTTGGGGTGGCTGCAGCTATGGTTGGGGACCCCGTGGTCCTTGTACTAGACGAACCGACTTTCGGAATGGATCCCAGGGGAATAATTGAAATGAGGAAGATTCTGCTGAGTATGAAGAATGAAGGTGAAAAATATATTTTGATGAGCACTCATTTACTTGAGGAGGCAAGAGAGCTCGCGGACAGAATTGTAATAATTAGTCATGGTGAAGTGAAATCTGATCTTAAGGCGCCTTTCAATAAGGGGCTTCTCAAAGTTATCGGTGATATCAAAGTTCCAACTGCCCTGAATGACAGAATTATCGAGAGACGAGATGGCTATATCATAATTGATGCCGGCGAAGACGATGCAACGCTTTTAATATCAAAACTGATAAAAGAAGGCTCCAGAATTCGTTATGTCCTGCCTTATGACAAGCTAGAAGAGCATTTCCTTAGTGAATGACTCACGCTTAATTCCCCCTTTTATATAGGTTATTTTCGTCGATCTTTCTTCCTCTGAGGGCGGATGGTATTATTGCAATTAGGAGGATGGCAGTTGAGAAATAGAAAAGATCGTCGATAGATCTTAGGAATGAGTTTGCGAGGAACTTATCGCTTATCGCTGAGTAGGAGCCGATGAATATTCTCGCAAGATTGGGCATCGAAACTGTCATGGACATAATGTAAAATGCAATTCCCATACTCAATATATTTCCCACATTTACGAGTGTTGAACTCATTCCGGACGCAATCCCTCTATCACTAGGTGGACACGAATTCATTATTGAAGCCCTGTTCGGTGCGGCAAATATGCCCATTCCACTTCCTATTAAAATCAAAGGTATTAAAAGGCCTTCAAAAGTTTCCCTAGCTCCAATATGGGTGAGCAATAGAAATCCAGCTGCGGAAACGAGCAACCCCACTGTGGACACAATCCTCGCACCATACCTGTCAGATATGAAACCGCTTATCGGACCGAAGAATGATAGGGAGAGTGACATTGGGGTGAGATACAATCCTGCCACAAAAGGATCCAAGCCCATTGTTGGACCCTGCAAGTAGAAGACCAGGACGAATGTCACTGCACCCCTTGCAAGAGAATTTAGGAAAATAGCTATGTTGCCAGCAGCAAATTGCCTGATTTTGAAAAGACGAAGATCGAACATTGGATGATCCGAACGAAGTTCCAGATATATGAAAATAATGAAGAGAATTGTTCCGGAGAAAATGAGAAATAAAACGGTAAGAAATCCGGATGAGTCTGTTGAGTATATCGTAATAGCTGTAAGAACGAGACCTATTGAAGATGCGAAAGTAACGTTCCCCCAGATATCCAATTTCCTGCTGCCTTTCCTGGTTGAGAGTTCCCGGAGATTGTGGTGCGCCCAAATTGTCGCGCCTATGCCTATCGGAACGTTTACGTAGAAGATTGACCTCCAACCTATGGAGTATGTTAATATTCCACCCAGCACCAGACCGGCAACGGAACCGGCAACGATCGCAACCTGGTTTATTCCGAGGGCACGACCTCTCTCATTTTCCGGGAAAGCATCTGTAATAATTGCACCGCTGTTAGAGAATAAAAATGCGGCTCCTATACCCTGAATGAGACGAAATCCTATTAATTCGGAACCTGTTTGGGATATGCTGCAGAGGGCGGACCCTCCTGTGAAAATTGCGAACCCAAGGGTATAAAGCCTTACTCTACCGAACATATCAGAAAGTCTACCGAAGTTCACAACAACTGCAGCCGTTACAAGGGTGTATCCCATAAGAATCCATAGAAGATCAAGAATCGTGGTACCTGGAAGTTCCCTTGCTATCGTTGGGAGCGATATTATAACAATATTCGTATCGAGCGAAGACATGAGTGTTCCAAGAGTCGTGTTGGACAGAACTGTCCACTTGTATTCCACTCTTCTTAAGTTTTTCTTTGGATTTATTGGTTGCTTTGGTGGCAACCATTAAAAAATTTAATCCGGGAAAAATATATATACAAATCACTTCATTCATTCAAGCATGACTGAAACTGCATCAGGGAGATCTAAAAGATCTCTCATCGCCACAGTCGTGATTTTAACCCTTATACCTTTTGTTGCACTGGCCGCTGTTCCAACATATGTTAGAACGAACCCAGAGATCGGTGGTCTAACATTTTTTTACTGGTATCAGCTCCTTTGGCTGTTTATTGCTGCTGCAGTTTTTGGAACTGCAGCCTACCTTTACAATAAATATGGAGGGGAATAGATGCTGCCAATCTCTGGAATAATAGTCTGGGTATTGCTTTTAGTAGTTTTCATCTTCCTCGGATTTTACGGCAGGAGATGGAAAAAAGGTGACTTGACAAAATTGGACGAGTGGGCCCTTGGCGGAAGACGATTCAGCGCCTGGATAGTCTGGTTCCTCGTAGGGGCAGATCTTTATACTGCTTACACATTTATAGCGATACCGTCATCCGTATTCAGCATAGGTGCGATATATTACTACGCAGTTCCATACGTGGCAGTAACGTTCGGTGTAGCAATGTGGGCTATGCCAAAGCTGTGGAAGAAATCCAAAGAGAAAGGCTTCGTAACGGCATCAGATTTTGTAAAATTCAACTTCAACAGCAGGAACCTTGCTATATTAGTTGCCCTGGTTGGCATAGTTGCAGAGCTACCTTACATAGGTCTCCAGATCGTAGGTATGCTGTCTGTTTTGACAGTTATGCTATCTGGGATCGCGAGCGTAAAGCTCGTAGTTGATGTTTCCCTAATAATTTCCTTTATAATACTAGCCGTGTTCACATATTTCAGTGGCCTGAGGGGAGCTACCCTTACTGCCATATTCAAGGATGCGATAATCCTTTCCAGCGTTATTATTGTCATAGTAGTTGCTGTTGTAACAATTGGATTCACTAAGTCATTCGCATCTCTACCGGTGAAATATTATCATATACTTCCCCTGCAGGTGAACGCGTACTGGAGCCTCTTTCTGATGAGCGCTTTGGCCCTTTACCTTTATCCTCACGCAGTTACGGGTTCCCTGAGCGCAAAGTCCCCTAAATCTCTCAGACTAAGCCAGTCCTTGCTTCCCCTCTACGGCGTAGGTCTAGCACTTTTAGCTCTATTCGGTATCCTGGTTTACGGAGATCATGCGGCGTTAACTTACCTAAAAGATAACTTTCCTGCAAGTTCAAGAGGTACATATGTCGTACCTGCACTCATATTCTACACGCTACCCGCACCATTAACAGGCTATGCATTTCTGGGGATATTCATAGGTGGTCTAGTCCCAGCCTCAATAATGGCAATGTCTCAATCAAACCTCTTCACAAGAAACATATTGAAGGAGATATACCCTAAAATGTCTCAGTTCAAGGAGACCCTGGCAGCTAAGATATCAATGATAGTTTTCTTGTTCATAGCAGTGGGGTTCGTCTTTCTCTTCCCTCTTTCTTATTCTGTACAGCTACAGCTCCTTGGCGGTATCATAATACTTCAGACACTCCCCTCACTTTTCCTAGGCCTTGTCACGAACAAACTGAACAAATATTCTCTGATGGCAGGCTTATTAGTAGGACTTGGATTGGGGATATACTGGATGGAAGTTGCAAATCACTTCAAGACCTGGACTACCACGTTACTACCAATTAGTCCATCTTTCGGCTCAATATTCATCGGCTTCCTTGCCCTTTCGGCTAACTTGATCATAGTATTGGTAGGCTCTGCAATAGCAATACCCTTCAGGAAACAATAAATTCTTTATAATTTTTTAATAATTTTTTAACAATATATTTCATAGAGCCACCGGAGGGAATCGAACCCCCGACCTGCTGATTACGAATCAGCTGCTCTACCGACTGAGCTACGGTGGCGTAACTCCCTATGTTCATTCTATATATTTCAATTTCTCTGAGAAAAGCTTGAACAGTGCGACTTTCTCTACTCCCTATAATTTAAGTTTGTATTTTCATCATTGTAACTATGGAATAAAATTTTCAGAGGGGAGCGTTGATGTACTCTCTGCTTTCAATTTTCCGTTTTTTCGCTTCGATATGTAGGCCATACTTCAAAGGCTTTATGGGCCTTTTTACATACATTTATATAGAAGAATAAAATACGGAAAAGAGGTGTCTCACTAATGATGCCAGGACAGCCAATATTCATTTTAAAAGAGGGATCGAAGAGGGAGTCTGGGAAGAACGCTATGCAAAATAACATTAATGCAGCAAAGGCAATTGCTGATGCTGTAAAGACAACCCTCGGTCCCAGAGGTATGGACAAGATGCTTGTTGATTCACTGGGTGATATAGTCATAACAAACGACGGGGTCACTATCCTAAAGGAAATGGATATAGATCATCCCGCTGCAAAAATGATGGTTGAAGTATCAAAAACCCAGGACCAGGAAGTAGGGGACGGAACTACTACTGCTGCTGTTCTTGCGGGTGAACTACTGAGGAAGGCTGAGGATCTTCTTACCCAGAACGTTCATCCTACGGTCATAGCTTCCGGATATAGGATGGCAGCTGAAAAAGCTAAGGAAATACTCAACGATATTTCAACACCCGTCGGAAAGGATGAAAAGATGTTGATAAAGATCGCGAGTACTGCCCTTGGTTCCAAAGGTGCTTCTACTTCAAGGGCAAAACTTGCGGAAATAGCAGTAAAATCAGTGCTTCAGGTGGCCCAGGATAGGGATGGAAAAGTATTCGTGGATTTTGACGATATTCAACTTGTAAAGAAACAAGGAGGATCTGTGGACGATACAGAACTAATACACGGTATCATAGTAGACAAGGAAAGGGTACATCCCGGAATGCCTGTCCTAGTGAATAAGGCAAAGATAGCTTTACTGAACGCTGCACTTGAGATCAAGAAACCGGAGTTCGATACCTCAATCAGGATCGAAGATCCTGAGTCTATCACGAAATTCAAGAAGCAAGAGGAGGAGATCCTCAGGGAAATGGTTTCGAAGATAAAAGCAACAGGTGCGAATGTTGTACTGACTCAGAAAGGAATAGACGACAATGCAATGGCCTTCTTGGCAAAGGAAGGTATTTACGCAGCCAGGAGGGTGAAGAAGAGCGACATAGAAAAATTGGCTAAGGCAACTGGTGCTGAGATAGTAACAAATCTGGACGATCTTTCCAGTAAAGATCTAGGCAAGGCAGATAAGGTTGAGGAGATCAAGATAGGGGAAGACCATCTGACATTCGTTACAGGCTGCGCAAACCCAAAGGCAGTGTCTATTCTAATAAGAGGAGGGACGGAACACGTTGTAGATGAGACAGAGAGGAGTATAGTAGATTCGATACATGTTGTCGCTGCTGCCCTCCAGGACGGCAAGATAACACCAGGAGGTGGCGCCTCTGCGACGGAGATAGCGATGAAGCTCAGGGAATACAGTGCTTCTGTTGGTGGGAGGGAACAGCTCGCTATTGAGAAGTTCGCTGAAGCTATGGAGATTATTCCAAGGACTCTTGCAGAAAATGCAGGTCTTGATTCCATAGGGGTCCTTATAGCCCTTAAGAAAGAACACGCTGATGGGAAGAAGAATGCCGGAGTGGATGTTGTCAAGGGGAAGCCTGCTGATATGATGGAGCTGGGTGTAATCGAACCGATCAGAGTTGGAAGACAAGCAATAGATAGCGCAACTGATGCTGCGGTTATGATTCTCAGAATAGATGATGTCATAGCTACTAAGGCTTCGAGCACAGGAGCACCCAAACCTCCAAGCCCAGGTAGCAAGCCAGGTGGATCCGAAGAGGATTAAATTTTATCTTATACTAATCATAACTTTTTTTATCTTCCCCTTGCTTATGGCATTATGTACAACGGGAATTATAACCCATCTAGCCAAGACATTCTTATCGTCAGCACCCCTTACATACCGGGCTACAGGATTACCAAGATAATCGGTTTCACGTGGGGTCTAATCGTCAGATCTAGAGGTCTTGGGGGAAATATCGCTGCAAGCCTGCGGAGCCTTGCTGGAGGGGAGATAAAAGAGTATACAAAGATGCTCGACCAAAGCAGGAGCGAGGCACTGGAGCGGCTTAAGCAGCACGCAAAGAGTTTAGGTGCAAACGCCGTTATAGAGGTCAGGTTCGATTCATCTGAAATAGGCGAGGTCATGTCTGAGATTCTGGCCTATGGCACAGCTGTTGTAGTGGAGAAGGATGATAGGGAAGCCCAACCCGTATTGTTAAAATGAACAGATGGTTGTATACAGCCCGCATAAAGCTATTCTTTTCGGGGAACATGCTGTAGTTTACGGATATCCCGCCTTATCATCCACAGTTGATCTGTTTGCGAAGATATTACTTATTCCTAGTAGGGGGAGTACCCAGTTCACCCCATTCGTTCAGAAAACTTTGGATCATCTTGGATTGAGAAATGTATATGTGAAAGTTGAGACCGATGTTCCTTCTGGATCTGGTATGGGTACATCTTCCATGATCATTTTGGGAATTCTTCTTAACAGCCGGGATTTCCAGAAGGAGGAATTAGCAAGGGAGGCATTCAATATCGAGTTCGAAGTTCAAGGACTCGGTTCGCCTATAGATACTACAACAATAGTAGCGGGGGGTTATGTACTAACGAATGGAAGGCAAGGCCTGCCACTCTGGAAAATTGAAAAGGGAGAAAAAAGATGGGCCTTTTCTAGTCTGCCGGCTAAGAAACTTGACCTAGTGATAGTCTATACAGGCAGCAAGGGATCCACGAAGGAGCAGGTAGCGAAGGTGAAAAAGTTCTATGAGAGGGGAAAATTCGCAAAGGACATAATGGAGAGAATAGGAAACATAACTGAGGAAGGGACCGATGCAGTATTGAGAAATGATCTCAGCAAGATAGGAGAACTTATGAACGAGAATCATTCTGAACTGAAGATATTCGGAATATCAACCGATGCTATTGAAAAGATTGTCTCGATAGGTAGGGAATACGGATTCGGTGCAAAACTTACCGGTGCAGGTGGCGGAGGGGCTGTCATAATCCTTCCAGATAGAAAGGACAAGTTAATCGAGAGATTAAAGGAGATGAATGTGACATTCTTTGACACATCAACCACGAGTGTTGGGATATTCAAGAGATCAGAGTGACAGAAACAACGGCATCTCCCTCATCCAGTCCAATGAGCTTAACGCCCTGTGCGTATCTTCCCTTCTGCGGAATCTGCGAAATATCCGTCCTAATACTCTTCCCGTTTCTAGTGACCAGAAGGAATTCACCCTCCTTACTTATCGACGAAATGAATATAGGTTTTCCCGTCCTTTCAGTCACCTTCAGCGCTTTCATTCCCTTTGCACCCCTGTGTCTCTGGGAAAATTCTTCAACTTTAACCCTTTTACCCAGACCTTTTTCAGTTATGATTATGAGATCATCAGCGGAAACCGTAGTGTCGCTTGCCACTTCCTGACCCTCTCTAAATCTTATGCCGGTCACACCTGAGGCTGCTCTTCCCATGGGTCTGAATTCCTTCTCATCCACTATTACAAGTCTTCCGTCTGTTGATAGGAGCGCAATTCTTTCGTTTCCACTTGTCATGAATACATCCTTTAGAACGTCGTTTTCCTTGAGCTTCAAAGCTATGATTCCATTTGACCTGATGTTTGTAAACTCTGATATATCAGTCTTCTTCACTCTTCCCTCCTTAGTTACAAACAAAAGATATTTCTTCTCCCCTGTGCCGTGCTCGCTCATAAGGAAAACTATCTTCCCCTTTATATTTTCAAAAACAGCAGAAATGAGTTTAGCCCTTGATCTTCTCTCACCCTTTGGGATATCGAACGCCTTCATTTGGTACACCTTTCCATCGTCGGAGAACATGAAGACCCTATCGTGTGAATCGCATGTTATTATCTGCCTTATGCTGCTTTCTGAAGAGCCAACGAAAACCCCTTTACCACCCCTCTTCTGGGAGGAAAAGGCATCTGTCTCCAGCCTTATAATCCTGTTGTCTTCTGTAAGCAAGATCGTATCGAGTTCGTGAGGTATCAATTCCTCTTCAGTAGTTTCCTTAAATGAATCCGTTATCTCTGTTCTTCTAGAGTCACCGTATTTTTCCTTCATCTCTTCCAGTTCTTCAACTATTAAGTCCCATCTTTTTCCTTCGTCTCTCAGAAGATCTTTGTACCTTTCAATACTCTTAGTGAGATCGTCCATTTCTCTTTTAAGATCTGAGATCTCAGTTCCCGTAAGCTTCTGTAGCTTCATGTCCAATATTGCATCCGCCTGCTGATCGTCTATGTTAAACCTGGATTTCAGTGATTCCTTGGCCTCCCTGGCGTCCCTTGATTTTCTTATTATGGAAAGCGTCAGATCCAGCTCATCTACAGCCTTTATGAGAGCCTCTATTATGTGAGCCCTCTCATTCGCTTTTTTCAGAAAGAATTCAGTTCTCCGTCTGACCACTAGTTCCCTGTGCTTCAGGTACTCTTCCATTATCTCCTTCAGACCCATTGTTTTTGGCACATTGTCGACCACAACTAGATTTATGATCCCGTACGAAATCTGGGCCTGAGTATGTTCATATATCTGGTTCAGCGTCACCTCGGGATTGAAATCTCCTTTCACCTTTATTACAATCCTGATCCCTTCCTTGTTACTCTCGTCCTTTATGCTTGATATCCCTTCGATGATGCCCTCTCTTGATAATTCAGCCATTTTGGATAGCATCTCAGCCTTGTTCACTTCGTAAGGTATCTCCGTGAATATTATTTCATTCTTCTTGATTTCAGCCCTTGCCCTAAGATCTATTTTCCCCCTTCCTGTCCTGTAGGCATCTAATATACCCTTCCTTCCCAGTATTAGACCACCTGTTGGAAAATCTGGTCCTTTTATGAATTGCATTAACTCTTCCACGGTTGCGTCCCTGTTCCTTATGAGATAGATAAGACCGTCGACGACTTCACTTAAATTGTGTGGAGGCATATTTGTTGTCATCCCTACTGCAATACCAGAGGACCCGTTGAGGAGGATATTCGGTAGCTTTGAAGGGAGAAATAGCGGTTCCTTAAGAGTGCCGTCGAAAGTTGGTGTGTAGTCAACTGTTTCATATTCTATATCCAGAAGCATTTCATTTGATATCTTGCTCAGTTTAGCCTCGGTGTACCTCATGGCTGCAGGTGGATCGTCGTCGACAGAGTTATGGACAAATACCCCTGCCGAAAGCGGGAAATTATGATATCCTTCTATAGTTATGTCGTAAACATCAGTCCTATCGTCACACGGTTCAACGGAGACAACCTTGTGATTGTATGCAGTGTTAACAACAGCAGTAGCAGAGATCTCAGGCAATGGCATTAGCGAATCTCCCGTCCTTAAATTAGAAGCCTCCTTGAAGCTCCCGTCCCTCATCATAAATCTGTGATCTGGTGTGCATCTTACTATCTCCCCATTGTCAATCTTTACCGAGACAACCTGAGCGTTCCTTTTCGTAACCCTGGGGTTCTTAACCTCAACCTCGACAATGCTACCGGTAGAGGTGTCGTATGCATAAGTGTAATGCCTTATTCCTTTTTTATGCTCTTCCACCAGGTCTCGGAAACTTATATCCCGACCATCTGAAAGCCTAATCTTAGTATCACCGGTGAAGCATCCGAAATTTCCCTGCCCCTGAATAAGTGGATACCTCAATGAGAAGTCCTGTGCCATCCTTACAAGTGCTGAGTAGATTGCAGCGTCCCCATGGGGGTGATATTTACCCATTACCTCACCCACGATCCTGGCTGATTTCCTATAGGGCTTGTCAAAAGTAATGCCCATTTCATACATAGAGTACAAAATTCTCCTCTGGACAGGTTTGAGTCCGTCTCTAACATCAGGTATCGCCCTAGAGAGGATTACGCTCATCGCGTAATCCAGGTAGGAGTAACGCATTTCCTTCTCTATTGCTCTGTTTTCTATCATATGAGATCACACATCTATGTTCTGCGCCTCAGAAGCATGAGACATTATGAAGTCTTTCCTAGGCTCTACTTCATCACCCATTAAAAGTGTGAAAAGGCGATCAGCTTCTTCTGCATTTTCAATAGTCACCCTCACTAGCTTCCTCGTCTCAGGATTCATTGCAGTTTCCCAAAGCTGATCTGGATTCATCTCGCCCAAACCCTTGAACCTCTGTACAATGGGATTGTTCAACTTTTTTACCAATTCATCTTTTTCTTTTTCAGTGTCTACGTAAATCACGTTCGAACCCTTCTGAATACGGAACAGGGGTACAGCCGCTATATAGATGTGACCGTGAGTAATTAGATCTCTCAGGTATCTATAGAAAAGTGTAAGAAGAAGGGTCCTTATGTGACTTCCGTCCACATCTGCATCTGTCATAATTATCACCTTTCCATACCTTAATTTAGAGGGATCGTATGGGTCATTTGGGCCCATGTTAAGGGCCGCAAATATATTTTTGACCTGATTGTTTTTTAGAATCTTGTCCCATCCTGCCTTTTCCACGTTTAGTATTTTACCCCTTAATGGTAATATAGCCTGGAAAGATCTGTCTCGTCCCTGTTTTGACGAACCGGCAGCAGAGTCACCTTCCACTATATACAGTTCCGTCTTGCTGGGGTCTTCTAGTGTGCAGTCTGCAAGCTTTCCCGGAAGTGAAGCTCCTAAAGAATTTTTTGTTCTCACTAACTCCCTTGCATTCCTCGCGGCCTCCCTAGCCTGAGCAGCCTGTAGAGCCTTTTTGCATATAATTTCAGATATCTTTGGATGATCTTCGAAATACCTCTTGAGTTTTTCAGATGTTGCCGTAAAGACCATACCACGGACATTGCTGTTGCCGAGCTTTTCCTTTGTCTGACCCTCGAACTGCGGCTCGGGAATCTTAATATTCAGAACAGCTGTCAGACCCTCTCTAACATCGTCCCCAGTAAAATAATCACCTTGAATAATACCATTTTTTCTTGCCTCCTCATTCAGGACTTTAGTAAGTGCTGCTCTGAAACCAGCTACATGGGTACCGCCCTCCCTGGTGTTAATATCATTTGCAAACGCCAATAAATTCTCATTGATTGAATCGTTATACTGTATTGCAAATTCTATCTGCGTATCGGGAAGTTTACCCTCGTCCACTGAGTCTGAGCTGCCAGATGGCAATTCGACTATATCTTTTGCACTGCTATCGTAACGAGATAGACCGTATATAACGTCCTCGTGCAAAACCTTCTTACCCTCATTCAGGTTCTTGACCATTTCAACTATTCCGCCATCGTGACGGAATACTGAGATGCTACCGTTCCAATCAAGGGTTATAGTTAAACCGCGATTCAGGTAAGAGAGCTCTTCCACTCTGCTCTTTACTATCTCAAACGAGAAATCGCCGCTCTCCATTATTGTCATGTCTGGCTCAAATATTGTTAAGGTTCCTGTATCAGATATGAGATGGAATGTTACCTCCTCCCCCTCTCTGAGAACAGCTTTTCCATCCTCTACTCGACCTACCTCCTCAACCTCAGTCAGTTTCACGCCTTGGGAATAACTCTGATGATAGATCTTTCCGTTCCTTTTCACGTACACGTCAAATTTAGATGATAGGGCATTTACTACGTGAACCCCAACACCATGAAGCCCCCCAGAAACCCTGTATGCCTTCTGCTCGAACTTGGCACCAGAGTGTAATTCCGTAAGTACTATTTCCAGCGCGGGCTTATTATATTTAGGGTGGATATCTACGGGAATCCCCCTCCCATCGTCCTCAATTGTAACCTGTCTCCCCCTAACCCCAACATATATATTCTTACAAAAACCACCCATTGCCTCATCTATACTGTTGTCTAAAACCTCGTAAAGAAGCTGGTGCAGACCCCTTGAATCTGTGCTCCCTATGTACATGGCTGGTCTTTTCCTGACAGCTTTAAGTCCATCCAAGACCACTATGTCCTTGGCGGTATAGTCTTCCATAACTTATCGAGCCTATAACATGAGCGTATATATATAATTTATAATGCAGTCTTTGAACGTAATACCAATTCAATATTATTAGGAGGATTCTGATTTCAATTTTTTAAAAATTATAATATACTCTTGCCTCAAATATGCATGACCATGTATATTAATATGATAATTTATTTCCTCCCTCTTAACTTCCTCCATACCTCCCGGAGACACAATTTCCCCTTCTGTGAAATAGTGCGTTACAATGCCATTCCCTCTTAGGAACGTACCATCTTCCACCTCATTTCCCTTACCGAATCGGAAATCGCACCTTGAAAAGACCCTTACGATCATGAAACCTCCTGGAACGAGGACCCTTTTAGCCTCATTTAACGCGGAATCCCTTTCATCTGCCAATAGGTGGTCTAAAGAGTGAATAAGGAGAACAGTAGAAAATGAAGAATCTTTAAAGGGCAGCCTCGACATTTCTCCCATGATTTTAATATCTGATGGATTCAATAAAAGGGCATGGAACGAAAAATCCAGCGAAACCACTCTCCCGATTTTAGGGGTACTTTTTCCATCACCAGATCCATCGTCAAGTATCAGATTCCCCTGAAGGTACGGTTCTATATAGCCTATATCTCGCTGTTCACCCCTCCATAGCCTACCGCGCAATCGGTACTCTCTGTTCCAGGCTCTCATCTGTCCATCCAACAACGATCTCACCCCTAATATAAGAGAAGCTTATAACGGTTCATGGCTGACCTTAAGATAATCGAGGAGTTGATTAATAGAGATCCCTTCATAAACTATGTGGGCATAAAAACTCGAATAGTAGAGCCCGGCAAGGCTGAGGCAATTCTAGACATACAAGAAAAACACCTCAGGTTGGGAGGAATTCTAAACGGGGGTGTTATAAGCACATTGGTGGATACAGCTGGTGGGGCAGCCATACTTTCACTTAGTGAGAGGAATCAGGTTACGATCAATCTAGACATAAATTTCCTAGCCCCTATATCAAAGTCGCCAGCCAAGGCCATTGGGACAGTAATTAAGACTGGAAAGACCATATACGTTGCGAGGGTCGAAATTTTTGATGGAGATGGGAAATTGTGCGCATATGCAACTGGCTCATGGTTCATATTTAAAGATTAACTATTTATTTTACGAACACATGTTCGGAGATGCTACTAGAGAGAACTGGTATAGAAAAAATACCTGAAAATGCACGATACGGAAACCCACGATCGCTGTTCTACCTCTGGTTTGCCGCGAACCTAACTATCGCAGATTTTGCGCTAGGTTTCGTCCCGGTGTCTTTGGGAATGAACTTTACGAGCTCCATACTGGCAATAATCATTGGAAATATCCTTGGGTCTTGTGTCGTAGGACTTTCTGCTATCATGGGCCCGTCAACAGGATACCCTCAGATGATGGGTACATCGAATCCGATGGGTCGGAAGGTTATGAGACTCTTCGGAATTATCAATCTTTCCAATACTGGTGGCTGGTTTATAGTTAACAACATTCTAAGCGTCTTCGCGCTTTATTTAATATTCGGTATATCATACCTTCTCCTCCTTCCTCTCTTCGTCTTTGCGATTTACATTGTAGCTTACCTCGGGCACAATATTATACATAAGGTCGAAAGAATACTTTCTTACATCTTGGGAGTGATGTTCGTTGCGATACTAGGCGAGATCATCTCCTCAAGTCGTTTTCATGCAATTTCGAGTCAGATTTATGGTTCTGACCTAAGAATAGACGCTGCATTTTTCGGAATGGTTGCATTCACCTACAGCTACCTTATGAGCTGGGGACCGTACGCTTCGGATTATTCCAGGTACCTGCCGTCCAATTCATCAATGAAAAGCGTGTTCATTAACACATTCTCTGGCTCCTTTCTATCTGTTACTTTCGTCGAAATTGTCGCACTTATAATTTCCTTTTCGACATTAAGCTCATCGTCGATCCAGTCCCTCAAATCTGTTTCTGGCCACCTATATCCTCTTGCTATGCTTACGATCGCTCTAGGCGGTATAGCTGCGAATGTTCTCAACCTGTATTCTGCGTCACTCTCAGGACTAGTGGGTGGAATAAAAATAAGAAGAACTGCTTTCGTAGGTATAATCGCCTTTGCTGGTGGCCTGCTATCCATCTTATTCTACACAGGTTTCTATCAATTTTTCGAGTCATTTCTCCTCATTCTCGATTACTGGATATCCCCGTGGATAGCTGTTTTAGTAATGGATTTCCTAGTGCTTAAACAGAGAAAACTTTCTTTCTCATCTGCGTTCAATACAAGAGGAGTAATAGCCTATGCAGCTGGTCTCCTATCATCCATCCCGTTTATGGATGTATCAATTGGACCCTATTCGCACGCATTCCCTATATCAAGTATGCTTGGAGGAATAGATATAAGCTACTTTGTGAGCTTTGGAGTTGCCTCTCTTGTATACCTCGCTATGGCTAAATCAGTTAGGATGAAAAATGTTAAAGTTACAAATAATCCAAATATTCATGACTCTGATAAAAATGATACCTTAGCTGAACATTAGGTTTAAATAAAGACGTTAGTTTTACAAGTGGTGAAATAAGACGAAGACAGATGATGATGTTGATGATTTCACTGACGTCGAGGAAGTGCTTAGACAGCTAAAGACAGCAGAGGAAGAAAAAAAATATATTGAGATGGAAAACAAGAGGCTTAGTGACGAAGTCGAGAGACTGAAAAGGGAACTGAACAGGCTAAAGCTTCCTCCACTTCTGATCGGTTCTATAGAGGATGTTATAGATGAAAGGAGAGTAGTGATCAGGAGCTCTACCGGACCTAGCTTCCTTGTATATGCATCTGAACACATACCCACTGAAAAATTGACAGTTGGCACTAGGGTTGCCCTTAATAAGGCCACACTTTCGGTTATATCGGTTATACCAGAGGCATACGATCCAGCTGTTGTTGCGGCTGAAATTTCTGAAAAGCCATCAGTCACATTCGATGATATCGGAGCTCTTGACCAACAGATACGGGAGATAAAGGAAATGGTTGAACTTCCACTCCTGAACCCAGATATATTCAGGAAGGTTGGGATAGATCCACCAACCGGCGTTTTATTGGTTGGAGCGCCTGGAACAGGAAAGACCCTTCTTGCAAAGGCAGTTGCTCATAATACTAATGCAACATTTATAAGGGTGGTAGCTTCAGAGCTGGTAAGAAAATATATTGGGGAAGGGGCAAGACTTGTGAGGGAGCTTTTCGATTTAGCGAAGAAAAAGGCACCATCGATAATTTTCATTGATGAATTGGATGCAATAGGCTCCAGAAGAATAGATTCTTCAACTTCAGGTGACAGGGAAGTTCAGAGAACTCTAATGCAATTACTAGCCGAAATAGATGGATTTGAACCGCTGGGCAATGTAAAACTTATAGGTGCAACTAACAGACCAGACACACTTGATGAGGCACTCATGAGACCTGGGAGGTTTGATAGGATCATAGAGATACCACTCCCCTCTAGGGAAGGTAGAATCGAGATACTCAAGATACATACTAGGAAGATGAATCTGAAGGATGTAGACCTGGCAAAGATTGCAGATATAACAGAAGGGTTCTCGGGAGCAGACCTAAGGGCATCTGTAGTTGAAGCAGGTATGTTCGCCATAAGGGAAGGACGCGACTTCGTGACAAATAGAGACCTATTGAAGGGTGTTGAGAAGATGAACCTTCAGAGAAACAGGCAGGCTGCTCAGAAAGGTAACCTAGAGATGTTTGTCTGATGAAGGAGACATCGATACCAAACGTATTCGAGGAGAACGGCAAGATTTTCACAAGATCGATAGATTGTAGATCTGTGTACGGAGAGTTAGTAGTTGAGAAAGGGAATTCCTGTTACAGGCTGTTTTCGCCGTTGAGATCTAAACTCGCATCTGCGCTGAGACTTGGATTGAAAGCTGATTTGAAGGATGATAACTATGTGTTATATCTGGGCGCGGGCGCGGGTACAACAGCTTCCCATATATCTGATTCCGTTTCATCCGGTGTTATATATGCAGTGGAAATTTCCCCTGTTCCCTTCATTAAACTTATGTCTGTCTGCGAAATAAAGAAAAACGTCCTCCCCATTCTCCAGGATGCACAGAAACCCAAACTTTTTGCACCATTTATTGAAAGGGTTGACCTCATATATCAAGATGTATCACAGCCAAACCAGGTTGATATTTTCATTAACAACATGGATTTTTTTAGTCCAAAGAGTGGGATTCTTATGCTTAAGAGTTTCTCACTGAGGTCTGACCATACCCCGGATAACGAGATCAGGAAAATAAAGAAGGCATTTGATGTAACTCAGGTAAAAGATATTTCAAGGTTTCACAAGGGGCATCTTGCAGTAGTTGTTAAAAATTGATCCTCTACTTTGCATCCTACGTTAAGTTTGCCCACACAAGATAAAATTTTTATTAAAAACTTCCTAAACCAATAGTGGTTAGTGGCAAAAATAAAGATGTTATTGCACTCATCGGGGTCGCACTCGCGTTATTGGTAATATTTTCATCTCTCTACCTTTATACCGGAAATTGGCCGCCTGCTGTAATAGTTGAGTCAAAATCAATGCAGCATGGAAACAATTTTGTGTTTGGTGTAATAAATACTGGAGACATAGTAGCAGTAAAGAAGGCTTCCTCGTTCAAGGACGTTATTACTTACCTTGTGGCACGAGAAGATGGAGGCCCCATAACCTATGGCGAGTACGGCGAAGTAATAGTATACAGAAACTACCTTCTAAATGAGCTTGTAATTCACAGAGCTATGTTTTACGTGTCTGGTTGGTCCGGAGACTCTCCCATAATATATGGAGATAAGGACCCATCTTGGCTCAGTATCCAGGGCCCCGTAGTTTATATGGATGATGTGGGATTTTCGCACAGAAATCTTGTAGTTGATCTCCAGAATTACATTGGCCAGACTGGATTCGTGACTATGGGTGATTACAATTTCGCATTTTCGGCATATAAAATCGGAAATTATTACATCGGTGCAGATCAGAACCTAGGCATAGATAATTCTCTAGTAAATCAGTCCCAGGTCTTTGGCTACGCGGTAGGCTACCTTCCGATTGTCGGAGTCATAAAACTGTGGGATCTAAAGCTTACTGGTAAGATTACATACATACCTGAGACTACCAACATAGTTATGATAATAATCCTCTCGCTCCTTGTGATATTCATAGTGCTTCCCGTAAGCACAGGCAATAAAAATAGAAAAATTAAATAAAATTAACACTTCTGCATTGCAAGGGTTAGTTATTATATTCTTAAATCACTAAAGCAATAATACTGGAACTCACCTGGAAATGCAGCGTTTACCAGACGCTCATAGTTCTACAGAACTGAAATCCATGTCTTTATAGGTTGTGAGTATAGTGCGTGTATCGCTCCTCTCTATCTCGGGTATCGATGAAATCCTATCAAGTATCTTCTCATATTCTTCCTTGTTTCTGCAAAGAGTGTAAACCGCGAAGTCTATATCACCTAGGAGGAAGTAAACTGATACAACGCCAGGAATTTTCTTTAGCTTTTCAGCAATCACATCCTTGTAATTTCCTCCGTATTTCCCCCTCAACATTGTTAGGGTCGAGAAAGATATGCCCATCTTGGAATAATCTATCGTAGCGGAAACTTTCTTTATGTATCCGTTCATCTTGAGATTCTCTATCCTTTTGCTTATGGCCGACGGAGAATACAGACCGACACGCTTACCTATTTCCTTTAGAGAAAGAGTTGCATCTTCCCTGAGAACTTTAAGAATTCTTTTGTCAAACTCATCCATATCTTCAAAAAGTTTTCTTCGATTTAACGATTTCCGATCTTCAATGAATTGGAGAAACTTAAGTTCCATCGTTTCTTTTATCCTTTCAAAATATTGTCAGGATGGCAAGCGATAATAGAGAGATAAACACATAAGGTCCAAGCAACCACTCCCCAGAAGGTGACTTCTTTCTGACTGCACCAGATACAGAAAAATAAGCAAATGGGGATGTGATTAGGAGGAATAAAGAATAAATGTCATATATATGCATAAAAACAAGTAGTATAATAGATAGATAAAATAGGACGGTTAAAATTAAAATGAATGTATTAACCCCTTCTTTTCCCAAAATAACTGGAATAGTTTTAAGCCCAGACGCACTATCCGACTCCATATCTCTCGCGTTACCTACAACATAAACTAGAACTATTGGGAGTGAAAATGGAATCGAATATATGATCTCTAAAAAAGAAACTCTCCCGAGACAGGCTGTCGAAACGAGGAGATTGGCAAGTAGAACGGATGTGAATACTCCGATCTCACCCATTCCATGGTATTTGTAGCTGAGCGGTGGCCCGGTGTATCCGTATCCCAATATAAAACCAAGAGTTCCGATCAAAATGATCTCAAAATCAAATAGATACGAATCCAGCGAGATCAAAAAGAAATAAATTACCGAAAAGAGGAGTGCCCACTTCAGAAGATACTCTTCCTTGACTTTGTAGTAAAAAATTGGATGCTTCCTGTATATCGTATTAGGGGAGTCTGGCTTATCATATCCATACCTGAAATCGAAATAGTCATCGTACAAATTTACAGCCGCCATAAGTGGTGCGATGGATATGGCGCTTAAAATAAAAGGGATATAATGGATTTCCCTGGAAGCTAGGATTGAAAAGGTGAACCCTGGGAGAATAAACACTATGTAAACATATACAGGAGGGACCTTACCACCTCGCGAAGAGATATCAACTATTCTCTGTAATTGCTCCAAATTCGCGATATTGATTAAATAAGAAGATAAAACAATTTTCAGTTATCAGGGAAGAAGTAAATATGAAGGTAATATTCAGGAAAGATGAAAGAGATGGATATTAAAATCTCTATGCTCAAATGCCCAATCTGTGACAACAATCACAATTACAACGTCAAGGTCGAGTACGAGGAGAAAAGAGATAGAAGTAATCAAGAATCTCCACCCTACCACAATACATTTACCACAATGAAGAAGGTAGGGGACAAGGTAATAGAGGTTCAAGTATATGAAATAGATGCCTTCTGCCTCAAGAACAATATACCTTTCAGGATAATTGTTGACCCTCTTCTTCCCCCCAATTCTGAACCTATAAAATTTACTGTTTCCGGCGCAACTTAGAGAAACAATGAGATATATAGTGGCAGGCGGTACCGGATTTATAGGCAGGCACCTCAGTCGCGAACTTGAAACGATTGGCGATAAGGTCACTACGCTCACAAGGGGAGAAAAGACAGATGGCGATTACATAAGATGGGACCCTCAATCAAGGGAGTCATTGAAAGATATTGACGTGGGCTCGTTTGATGTCGTCGTAAACCTTTCTGGTGCTGGCATAGAAAAGAGATGGTCCAGCAGGTACAAGGAGATTCTCCTTAACTCAAGGATTGAAACAACATCAGCTTTGGTGGCCCTCATAAATTCCTCAGAAAGGAAACCAAGATACTTCGTGAATGCCTCTGCTATAGGATACTATGGAAATGTTGATTACGTTGTTGATGAAGACTCTCCCCCTGGAGAAGACTTCCTTGCAAAATTGTGTTTGAGATGGGAGGGTGAGGCAAAAAAATTGGTTGGAAGCGTGAAACTTCTTATTCCTAGGTTCGGAATAGTGCTTGGAGATGATGGGGGCGCACTTCCAAAGCTGGAAACTATGGTAAGATACCGCGTAGCGCCTAAAAACAGTGGGCATAATTTCTGGAAATCATGGATTGCGGTGGTGGATGCCTCCAGATCGATACCCTTCATGATCTCTAAGGAATTTTCTGGACATTACAATGCAGTTTCCCCGCACCCAGCAACTTTGAATGATTTCATAAATGAGATATATTCTCATATGGGACGAAAACCTTTATTCAGATTTGGAAAAAACACGTTCAAAATGCTCCTTGGAGAAGGTTCAGAATACTCAATATTTGGTGGACAGAACGTTAAACCCAGAAGACTTGAGGAACTTGGCTTCAAATTTAGATACGAGGACCTTGGGAGTGCAATAAGGGGAAGAGGTGAATAAATAGAACTAAGGAATAACGAAGCTCTCGCCGTGACCCGGATATGCGGTGATCCCGTGCATATCGAGTATCTTATTAATAGACATCTGGGCCTTGTCCTTATCGATTGTGAACGTTCTGTTGAAACTAAAGCTGCCGTTTATACGCTGGATCGAATCCCCAACAAACAGGGCATTCAGGGAAGGGAATAGGTAAGAGGTACTTCCTGGGGTGTGACCTGGAGTATCGATCACTTTGATCCCATCAAACCTCAGCTTGGTCAGCGCAAGTACGTTTTCTACAGGTCTAGGTTTCATAATACTTCCTACAAATTTTGCAAATCCGTTTGCCGTAGGTACATTCTCGGTCCCCTTTACTACGTTAATTTCAGCATCGGGAACATAAATTTCAGGATTGAATTCTTCGTATATATCCCTTAGACCACCTATGTGGTCCGCGTGTGTATGGGTTATCAAGACTAAATCAGGTTTAGAACCAGAATCTCTGAAGAATGATATTATCCTCTTAGCAGAACTCCTCATTCCAGAATCTATCAGTATTTTCTTTCCTGAGTAAGAAACAACATAACAATTGGCTATAGTTTTATCGATCAGAACTATATTTTCTGCAAGTTTCATATCTCTATTATTTCATGCTACATATAATTCTTTGCTCATGAAAAATTTATAAATTACTGTAAAAGGGGATGTGAGCTATGCTATCAAAGGGCCCTATTACAAGACATCTTTTTCATTTTAAAAAGGAAATCTTACTAATCCTCCATCTATCTGGATGTTCGCTCCGTTAATGTAAGATGCATCATCGGAGCACAAGTAGGAAACAAGATTTCCTATTTCTTCTGGTCTACCGAACCTCTTGGATGGTATTCCTTGCATCATATTATCGTAGGCCTTCTCTATACTCTGGTTTAGAGCTGCCGCATTCCTTGCTGCTATACTCTCAAGCCTCGGAGTCATAATATATCCTTGAGAAATACTGTTAAAAGTGATCCCAAACTGAGAAAATTCAAGAGAAAGAACCTTCGAGAGAGCTACGACTGCTGCTCTAAGTGAGGCAGATATAGCAAAATTCTCCATAGGCTGCTTCGTGGTCAGGGATGTCACGAATATAACTCTACCGAACCTCCTTTTCACCATGTCAGGCAGAAATTCCCTTGTGAGAAAAATTGTGCTTTTGAGAATCATATTTATGCTGGTATCCCAGTCACTATCACTAATATCAAAGAATGGGGCCACCTTCGGATCCCCATAATTCATAACTAAGAAATCAATAGTTCCTCTCGATTTCCTTACTTCCCCTACGATTCGTCTCATATCTTCGGCTTTACTTAGATCCCCCGCACTGAACGTAACCTGATTGGACGTTTCTTTCTCAATCTCAGCAGCGCTTTCCTTTATTCTATCCAGATTCCTTGAAAATATATGAACTTGAGAGCCCTCGGATGCAAGAACTTTTGCTATTCCCTTTCCAATCCCAGAGCTTGCAGCACTCACCAATGCGGTCTTTCCTCTTAGTCCCCTCATAAGTTTGGAAATTCGCACCTTATAAAAGTTTTTACTTTTTGTATATTTTGTGGAAACAAAAGTATGATGAAACACAGATCTGCAGTAAATCATGGATGTAACAGGGGTAAGATGGATTGGATTAAAGACAAATTCTAAGCAAAGGTTCAGTGAGATGACAGATATGTTTTCTAAGATACTGAGTGGATGGGAACCTAAGTAGAGCTGATTATACGCACTTTTCAAATGGGCACTTAATGATAGAGGTTTACTACGAAGATGCTCCGGCGGATGTAATTGTTTGCGGTCTCGAGGTGAGAGACATTGAAGACGCTGTTTCGGAAATAAAGAAATTGGGTCTGAATCTTATTGGGGAAAAGAGCTGCTATGACGGCAGTTGCTGGCAGCATTTCCTCATGCCAGATGGAACAGAGTGGGAGGTAAAGCAGAGCTCTCAAAGCCGGCCATAAAAGTGACAAATGATATAGAAAATTGATCTGAATTATTCCCCAGACTTAGCATATAGCAAAGTATTTGCATTTATTATCAATAAACATTGAGACCTATGATTATTGCCGTTCCCACGGACGACGGAATTTATGTAAGTGAACATTTTGGGAGATGTAAGTATTTCCTAATTGCAGAAGTGTCGGATGCCGTTGTGAGAAAGGAATTAGTAGAAAATCCGCACAATAAGGAAGAAAGGGAAGGTGCTGGTCACGGACTAGTTTTGAAATTATTGAGGGAAAAAAAGGTTAACTTGGTCTTTTATACGAACATTGGTGGAAGAATGCTCGATAACCTGAACAGTTTACACATAAATGCACAGGTATGCGATGCTGGATCCAAAATTTCAGACCTTATAAATGATCAGTCACCCCGCAACATTTCAGAATGAGCTTGAATCTCCTGCGCTGTCATGTCTATCACTAATGCGAATTCCTTCAGCATTTGTACTGATGACTGAAGGTTTGATTTTGTAAGTTGTTCAACATTCACTCCAACCGGCACGTTAATCCCGCTTCTTTCAATTTCCGTCATAATTTCGCCGAATACCTTGATTGAATTGTATATTGACCTCCGGGCTGCCGCATGTACATCCCTCCCCTCAAGAATGTCAACCTTCTTCTCCTCCGGTAAGTCTACGCCTAGGAAATCCAGAAGGTTGAGGTCTTGCGTGCTCCGTAAAGGAGCGAAACTAAAAATTACTGTTGCAGGCTTTACGGATGCAATTTCGCACAGCTTGGAGTATTCGTTCAGAAGGTTTATTATCCCGGAACTATCAAATAACATCTGAGTTGTAAAAAATTGCGCACCTGTAATTGTCTTGAAGAGCATCCTTTTTGCTTCATCCCTCCTCTCAGGAAGAGATATATTACCTATGGTTATCGGTTCATTGTGCTTTTTTTCCCAAAATTTCCTTGCTATTACGTTAGCTTCAGAAATGCTCGGACCCGGATATCTGTGATGCCTAGTATTTCCTCCAACAAAAATCATATTCCTTATTCCGTAGAATGAAGTTTCTTCAATCCAGTCTATGAACTTCTGATACGTGTCTATGTGCGCAACAACCTTGTTCACTACAGCATCTAGGTTCAGAATATCTGCGATCCCCCTAGCGAGCGCGCGAGTATACACGCTATTGTATCTTGGCTTTCCCTCGTGATTCTCCTCAACAAGTTCAGGAACGCTGATCGCATTCAACCTCCCAACTTCTTGGACTGCCTTTGCAACTTCTACCTTTCTCGCCTCCAGATTTCTGAGAATCTTTTCGTCATGTTCCTTATCCCCAGTCTTACTGTCCCTCAATGGAATAACAGTAAAGAGGAGTGGTCTCTTCATGAGCACATCGGGTAGAGTTGCTTTAGTCTCACGCATATCTCTATATTCTCGAGGCGAGTATTTAATTTCTCTGTGCCTGAGAAATAATTTCAAATAGAGGTAATACGATACAAAGATTAAAATGGTAAAATTCGCCACATTCGACTGCTATGGTACGCTCATAGACTGGAAGAAGGGTATTTCGGACAGTTTTAAACGCATAGTTGGAGAAATGTATCCAGATGATGAGATATTCAAAAGATACGTGAACATTGAGGCCAAACGTGAGGGAATGTATGACAGCTACAGACGCATATTAGAGATGTCTTTTAAGGACCTAGCGGCTATTTTCGGGCTTAAGGTTACTGACTTCCAAGCTAGGCAATTTGCAGAAAGCATAACGGAATGGCCGGGATTTAATGACTCCGCACCTGCGCTAAAGGAACTCGGTAAGAATGGAATTAAAAGGATCATTTTGTCGAACGTTGATAGGGATATTTTAGAAAAAACAATAACACAGGCCAACTTGGAGGTTGATGGATTCGTCACAGCCGAGGACGTCAGATCATACAAACCGAACTTGGCGCACTGGAAGTATTTCTTCACAAATTTTAACGCATCACCTGAAAACACAGTTCATATTGCCGGAAGCATTTATCACGATATAGAACCTGCAACAAAACTAGGGTTGAAGGCTATCTGGGTTAATAGATATGGGGAGAGCAGTGGGGATTACGGATACAAAACGATAAGCGATCTAAAATCGATTGCTAGAATACTGAATGAATTATAGTTTTTGTATTTAAAAGGATTTTCCGTGTGTTTACTGAATTCCTATCCACAGAGAATGATTTTTAGCCTTCAGATATGAGTAACTGTAACTCTTGTCTAATTACCTGAAAATTATGGAAATAAATGGGTTTAATTGCATATAATGACGAGTAATTAATTTCTTCTGAGTAAATTTAAAGGTATTAATCTTAGCAAATTAATTCATTATGACATAATATCTAGGGGAAATTCTAAGAGGAGATCGATTTTATTCCGAAAATAGTTACGCAAACATATTCATTAAACATGGGTTCAAGATAATTCAGGATGAAGGAGGAAAATTTTGGTTGCTGATATCGAAATTATCCTAGTGACAACAACAAAATAATGCTCCATTTCCAAGCAAGGATCCGAGCAGTTAACTCTTACATTCTGATAGCTATTGTGGTAAGCAAATTAGGCCATGCGGAGGGCCGGATTTGAACCGGCGAATCCCTGTGGAAACAGATCTTGAGTCTGTCGCCTTTGGCCAGGCTCGGCAACCTCCGCTGAATGCCCTAATACTGATAAAGATTAATTTATTGCGTTTCTGCCGATACCTTTCTGGCCATCCTCAGCGTTGGCCTTGGATTTCTAGATGCATCGACATCGTCTATCTTAGTTACCTTCAGGTTCCTCGGTTCCCGATCTAGGATCTCGTGTGGTGTGTTGAGGGCTTCCCTTACCTTCTCAATGAAAGCATCCATTTCTTCTTTTGTGGCGCTCTCAGTTGGCTCAATCATTAGCGCTTCCTTTACTATTAGTGGGAAGTATATTGTCGGAGCGTGGATCCCGCTGTCTATGAGGTGCTTAGCCACCTCTCCGGCTGTTGGCATATTCTGGCCTGTTACCGAAGCAACGAATTCGTGCTTTTTAAGTTTTTTTCCTGGGACTGGCATAAACTCACTCATTTTCTTGCTCATATAATTAGAATTTACTACCGCCGTTTCACACGAATCCCTCAGACCATCTTCTCCCATCAATTTAATGTAAACCCAAGCTCTAACCAGCACGAGAAAATTACCGTAGAAGCTCGCCACCTTACCAATAGTTTTGGGTGGAACATAATCCGCGTGATATTTCCCGTCGTACCTGATCAATGGATATGGTAGGAAATCTTTAAGCTTCTCAACTACAGCTACGGGTCCTGCACCTGGACCTCCGCCTCCGTGTGGTGTTGAGAATGTCTTGTGAAGATTCAAGTGAACTATATCAAACCCCATCTTCGCGGGCGTTGTCTTAGTTATGATACCGTTTAGATTTGCCCCATCGTAATAGAGAAGGGCGCCCTGAGAATGCGCGTAGTTAGCTATATCGAGGATCTTATCATCAAATATGCCGAGTGTATTCGGATTCGTTATCATAAATGCAGCAGTCTTGTTAGTCACCGCACTTTTGAAAGCGTCCATATCGACAGTCCCGTCAGGGAGTGATGGAATCTCAATGACATCAAAACCAGCCATGGTTGACGATGCAGGATTAGAACCGTGAGCAGAGTCTGGCACGACAACTTCCCTTCTTTTGTCGAGCTCTCCCTTACACTCAAAGTACTTCCTTACGATCGAGAGGCCCGTGAATTCGCCTTCAGCACCAGCCAAAGGTTGGAGTGTTATCTCGTCCATCCCTGTGATCTTTTTTAAGAATTCCCCCAGCTCGTACATGATTTTCAATGCACCCTGAACCTCGCTGGGATCTTGCAGGGGGTGTATCATCCTGAATCCGTCCAGACTAGCAATCTCATCAGCGACCTTCGGATTGTACTTCATCGTACATGAACCCAGCGGATAAAATCCTGAGTCTACTCCATAGTTCATCTCGGAAAGTCTTACGAAATGTCTTATGACGGTGAACTCCTCCCTATCTCCAATATTCAGTGAATCTCTTTCAAATCCCTTTGGGATGTTCAATTCATAGCTTTTCTCCTCGAACGGTAACTTTAATGTCCTCCTTCCTCTCTTCTCTGTTATTATAGGTTCATCGAATACTGCCTGATGGTACATTTATGCCACCTCCCTGAGGAATTCCCTGTACACGTTGAAATCCGAATCTGTGTTTCTTTCTGTTACATTTACGATTACGTTAGTCTCGTTTCTACTTGAAAAACCATATTCACTTCCCAGTATGTATCCTGGGATGAGATCCAATTTCCTAGCAATCCTTGATATGAATGTCCTTGAGGCCTTGAATTTCACGAGAAATTCGTTGAAAACAGGAGATTCCCTGTATGGGATGTCTATACCGAATTCTTTCATGATGTCTATTAGCTCCTTTGTTCTTCCCATATTGATCTCTCCGATCTTTCTGAGACCAGAGCTACCCAGCAGTGATAAATATACTGCGGCGGCTACGGCCATTAATGCCTGATTACTTGTCATATTTGTAACTGCCTTTGCCCTTCTTATATGCTGCTCTCTTGTTTGAAGGATCATAGCAAAAGCTAACTTTCCCTCTGAATCCTTAGTAATACCCATGATTTTTCCCGGCATTTTCCTAACGTACTCTCCCTTGGTAGCAAAAATACCGAGAAGGGGACCACCAAAATTCATACCTAGTCCCAAAACCTGCCCTTCGCCTACAACAATATCTGCCCCGAACCTCCCAGGCGGAGCAAGAACACCGAGAGATATTGGGTTGACACCCACAACAAGCATTCTTTCGTTTCCGATGATTTCCTTGATCTTTGGTATGCCTGTGTCTATTATGCCGAACATGTTTGGATACTCAACATAGACACCGGCAGTCTTATCGTTGAGCGCGGATTCCAGCGAGGACAGGTCAAGCATTCCTCTCTCGTTAAATTCAATATCCCTTAACACAATTCCAGAGCCCCTACAGTAATTTTCAAGAACGGCTCTCTTGTATCCGGCTATGTATTTTGGCACAAGGAATTCGTTTTTTCCTGTTACTGCGTGAGACATTCTGACTGCCTCTCCGAGTGAAGTGGAAGAATCGTACATCGAAGAGTTGACTGCATCCATTTCGAGTAAATCTCCCATCAAAGTCTGGTACTCAAACAAAGCCTGCATAATCCCCTGAGAAATCTCCGCTTGATATGGGGTATATGCTGTCATAAACTCATTCCTAGATATAATGTTGTTAACCGCAGCTGGGACGTAGTGGTTGTATATACCGAACCCGAGGAAGGAGTGAATTTGTTGGACGGTCCTGTTGTCGGAAGCATAGGAAGATGCAATTCTTCTTACCTCATCTTCGTCTATTCCTTTTGGGAGGCCAATTGACTCCGTCCTTATTGATTCTGGAATGTCAGAAAAAAGATCGCTAACATCTTTAACGCCTATTTCCTTTATTAAATCGCTTAAATTTTGATTCATGGGTATCTCTTATGTATCGTGAATGAGGATAAAATCATTTTACCTGATTTTGAAAGCAGAAGCTCAAAAAGAACTTATCAATTTAAAAATAGGAAAACATTTAAAACTTATTAAACATAATATGTAATGACGGTCTTATCGCTTTGCTACATATGTGGCCTCCCAGCTGGTGTAACCTGCAAGATGTGCGGAAGACCAGTGTGTTCAGAACACTATGTCCCTAGGCTAGAGATGTGTGTTAGGTGCGCTGGGAAATATAGGTCGCAGAAGTTAATCTATAAAAAACTGACGGCAAAGATTCCACATTCGACATCTGCGATGTCATTGAAAAGCACAACTTCCAAAGATCAAAATCTGTCTTTACCCCATAGGTATTAAGATGCCTTATGAGAGATGATGTCAGCTTCTTCCCCTTTTGATCCCAGTCGAGAAGTAGGATCACCTCTTTGTATTGTTTAGAAAGCATCATTGAAAAATCCTCCACGCTCATCCTTGAATGAAACTGTATTATTTTCCCGGTGAAGTTGAGCTTTCTGAGGGCATTGACGTCGTTCTTCCCTTCAACCACGATCGGAATAGTTCCATTCTTTTCCCTAGTCTCTTCAAGCGATTTCAGCATTTTTTCTGTATTGTCCTTTGCACTCAATTTAACCACCTAAACTGCCTTTGCCTTTACTATTAACTTCTCAGAAGATTTATCGTATGAAGAAAGGTCATAATCACCGTAAACGCTCTCGATCCTAAAAGACTCCTCCTCGATCATTTTCATGAGATTTTCGTATACAACTGGATATATCGTTATATTTTTTACGACATTTTTTCTTTCTATCCCCGATATTAGGTATCTATACGTCAGGATGTATTTGTACCCATCTCTTCTCGGCCAGAGTTTGAGCTTTATTTTCAAACCATTGGAGTTAAAATTTGCGACCTCGTAAACTCCCCTCTTTAGTGAGAAACCGTTGATAACGTCTACTAAAAGGATCCCTCCAGTGTTTAGGACACGCCTGGCCTCTGAAATAATCTTTACCTTATCTTCATCTTTTACGAGAAGAAGGCTATTTAGACCTATGATAACAGTATTGAAGACCTTTTTCAGGGGGAGGGACCTAGCGTCACCTTGGATCTTTATGAATTTGCTAGATGAACTAGAGAGCATGTTGAAGTTTATCTCGACACCGATACCGTCCTTGAATTTTGATATTATCCTTCCTGTGCCAGCGAATAGCTCTAAATAGGGTGGGTAACAGGGTATGGACTTGTAGAAAACTATATCATCTGTAAATGAACCGTATATCTTATCATAGTATTGGGATTCAAAATTGTAGAAATCCTCTATCTCATTCATCTCTTATATCCTATATCACGTAGAAAATCGTGTCTTTCCTTTCTGTCTGCTTCTGTTTCCACTCCCTTTGGCGTTTCACCATCCATTACCGCGGCAATGCCTCTTCTTCCATTCTCCTCCGCCACAACAATGAGAATATCATTTGAGGTTGCGGCATAGAGCTGGACAACTTCTGGAACAGATCGTATATGGGGGATAACATTTATCGGAAATGAATCTTTGAGGTGTATTATGAAGGTATGACCTGCAGCTATAGCACCTGCATTCCTGACTGCTCTATTGATTAGTAATTCATCATTCCCATCAAACCTTATTAACCTTTTGCCAGATGCTTCGCAGAAGGCTATTCCGAACTTTGCGCTGGGGGATGAGTTCTTAATTGCTTCGTATAAGTCTTCCACAGTCTTTATGAAATGCGACTGACCTACTATCACGTCCTCGTTTTCTTTTTCAATTTTTACGATGTCAAAATTCACGGATTCTTAACGAAAACTAAAATAAATCTGTTTTCCTATTGAATCTATGAGAGGGCTGCTCGTGAGGAAGGAAAAGGCCCATGCTGTGAGAAGAAAGCTGCTTGAGAATAATGATGAATTCATAGAGGAGGAGAACAGATCTCACACCTTATTCCTATTTCCAACGGGGGCGGGATTGGATTACAGAGAAGGAAAAATGGTTTATCTAGTGGACGATTCCTTGGACGAAGTTAATTTTAATGGAAGAACGTTTGCAATCAGGGGAAATAAGGAATCAATAGAAAAATTTGCGCCAATAATAGAATCTAGAGGAATGAGAGTTGACCTTGAAAACCCTGATATCATATTCGAAATAAAGAAATGGAGGAGAAAGTATGTTGTCAGTGTCTCCTCAGTCTTCCGTTAGCCCTTATAGAAGGTCTCGATTTCTCAGAACCTTTACCCTTTCCCCTAAGTCCTCTCGCCTTCTTTCCGGCCGAGGTAAGACCCCTGAATACTCTACCCCTATGAGCCTTTCCTGATATCCATTTAAGATTCTTGTCCTTGTATATGTTGGGGTGAGAAGTGTCTAGTAGTATTACTTCGTAGAACTTGTGCTTCCCATCCTCAGCTATATAGTAAGATGATAGCACTTGGAGGTTCGGAAACTTTTTTTGAGCTCTTTCTTCTGCGACCCACCTATCACTTTTACCGTGAGTGAGCTTATTATAACCATATCGCCTTGGCCTCCTTCCACCTTTAATCTTTTTCTTATGCAACCCGCCGCGCGGTACTCTTACCCTAACTACAACAAAACCTGCCTTTGCCTTATAACCTAGAGACCTCGCTCTGGCAATATTTGTTGGGCGCTCCAATCTTACTACAGATTCAGAGCTTCTCCAACCGGTCATCCTTTCCCTGACTAGGCCCTTCATATTTTCCTTTGCGTACAGGAAATTATCGGGCTGGAATGCATATGCGCTTTTAGAGGCCAACTTGTTCACCTTGAATGGTGGAGATTCTTATTAGTTATAAATTCATTTCTTTTCGAAGTAGAATTTTCGGAGCACACTAGAAAATTTCAAACACGGGAGGGATTTAGTTTAGCGTAATGCTACTCACAACCCTAATATATCTTTGTAATATTGCTTTCTAAATGAGCGATATAAGGATAACAATACCTGAAGATCGAAGCACACTCATTTTGAAAAAAATCCAGAATAAGATAGGTTCCTATAAAGGTTACAAACCTGGGGGGGATGCGAGGATATCTTCCAAGGCACTTACAGACGATATCTTTGGAAGGGCACAGGTATGCGTCACGAACTTTTCAGCAGCCATCGAAAATCTTGACATGTACGGAAAAACAGAAGAGAAGAGGATAGCGGAAGGAGTTTTAGAGGAGATAAAGAAGCTGGCAGCTAGAAACATTGAGTACCCACAGGGACCTGTTGAGATAAGACAGGAGGATATCCAGAAATTTTACCTACTCGACGAATCAGGTTTCAAGAACTCCATAGATCTTCTGGATAATATAAACAGCTTTAGATCTGCAACTATATCCGGTGATTTCGATTCCATCGTATTAGAAAAAATAAAGACTAATATTGCGAACCTTAACAAGTTCTTAGATGAAAAGGTCGAAACTTTTGGAAATAAAAATTAGAGTTTAATGAAAGCTCTACCGAACAGTTCCTTGTTCTTCATCGCTCTGTACGCATCTTCGACCCGGTCGAGAGTATAGGTTCCTCCGACAACGACCCTTATCTTACCTTGGCTTGTCAACCTAAGCGCCTTTCTCAAGCTGCTCTTCGTTGAACTTATGCTGCCAGAGACTGAGTTCCCCTTCAATATTAGGTTGCCAGTTGGCACCTCGAGGGCGCTAACATTTACGTTTCCTATTACAACAATTCTGCCACCGTAATTCAGTGACCTGAAAGAGCTATTAAAGGTTGGTCCACCAACTGTTTCTAGTACAACGTCAACCCCCTTCCCGCCTGTTATTCCTTTAACCTCGTTATGGAAATCCTTCCCTGAGACCACATAGTCAGCTCCTATTCCGAGAATCCTCTCTTTTTTCCACTCACTGGATGTCTCACCTATTACCGTGGCACCCATCGCCTTAGCTATCTGGATAGCATGTGCACCGACACCGCCTCCCGAGCCAGTTATGAGAACAGTATCGCCTTCCCTGACTTGCCCTACTGTCTCCAATGCTTGGACTACCATTCCGGTAACACATGCTGCAATGGTAGCCGCCTCAGGAGGAACATTTTCAGGAACCTTGACTAAAGATATCTCTGGAACTCTTACATATTTCCTGTAAGCACCTTGAAGTTCTTCACCAAAAACCTTCTTGTATCTGCACAGGTTCTCTCTGCCACTCTTACAGAATTCGCACTTTCCGCACGGAACGTATATGAGACTTGCAACCCTATCACCTTTCTTGAATTTCCTTACATTTTTTCCGACCTCTTTTATTCTTCCAGAGATCTCATGTCCAGGAACTATTGGGAGGACGACCCTTGGAAAATGACCTTCCATAGTTAGGATATCCCTGTAACAGACTCCTGTTAAATCCTGCTCTATTATTACATCGTTGTCCCCAGGTAACTCGTCTTCAATATCCCTTATCTTAGGAAATTCATTCAATCTTTCTAATACGGCAGCCTTCTGCATGTTTTATGATAATTGGATAAGATAAATGCTTATCTAAGATCACATCTCCCTCATTATTTGTTCCCTCGCTATTACCATATTCTTCAACTTCTCAAACCCTATTTCCCTGCTCCTCGTCCTCAGACCACAATCTGGATTTAACCTTAGCCTTTCAGGATCAATAAATCTCATTGCATATGATATCCTTTTCTTAATGATATCCGGTCCCTCCACCGTGTTGATGTGAACATCCGTAACTCCGAGGCCAAGACTTATTTTTTTGGAAGTTGAAGAGGAGGCCTCACTGAATCTTTTAACATCTAAATAACCTACTCTTTCCTCAGAAAGGGAAAGTGTATCTCTATTGGCAAATTCTAGGTTATAAACCGATACATCCAGATCAGGGATGAGCTTAAAAAGAAGTCCATAATCTGAACTATAGCAAACGTGAATATGGGTCTCAATACCACCTATCCCTTTGACTGTTTCGTTCACAGCTTCGAGGACCAGCTCCATCTCAGACGGGTGCGTGGTAGCTGCAGGCTCATCTATCTGTACCTGCAATATATCTTCACCCCAGATCGATTTGAGCTCTCTTATCTCTTCATTTAGGATCTTCGCGAATGCCAGTGCAAGTTCTTCCCTGGATCTGTAGTGATCGTTAAAGGACCAATCCATAAGGGTATACGGCCCCGTTATCGGAACCTTCACATTCTTCTTTCCAAGTCTCTTCAACAGCCTTACCTCCTCAGCATGGAATGGTTTAAGTCTTGATATATCCTTAACAACGCTCCCTTTGTTATAGTAGCGGTTGTCGAATGATCTAACTGGTCCGTACATTGCTATGCCGCCCATCCTTGAGATTGGATGTTCATACATCTCCCACCTGAACATTTCTCCGCCAACACCAATGTTTGACAGCCCAGCTTTCTCAAAAAGTTCTATTGTTTCTATCGTTGCCCTCTCTGCTAGCTCATTCAACTCCTCTTCTCTAAGAGATTTGAAATGTGCTGAGAGATAGTGCGGCTTCCTGAAACTTCCAATCTCCTGAGTCACCATCATGTGAAACTCTCACCTCTGAAACTCATGAGTTTTTTGTCCGCAATAACACGTGGCAGAAAATCAAAACTTTCGTTATTAGCTACTATGAGGGAGGTAAAATCATCTGCGAACTTTTTCGCTAATTCTACTGCCCCGTTACCTATCTTGGTTGAAAAGGCATCTATACCCATTATGCCGGGAACTTCGCATAGTCTGGAAAACTTATAGGGATCATTACTAATTACTGAATGAACTTCCCAACTGCCGGTTCCTAAGTTACCTTTGAAATCCTGAACCGCAATGAATAGCATAGTAGCTGATGCAAGACTCGAATAGATTTCAAGGCTCTCGATTCCTATAGGCTCGTAGATAAGTAACCTTTTGATTGAGAGAGTGTCAATAAGCTTCAAATAAGCCTTTTCAAGGCCATCAAGCGCCTCCTGATATGAACAATCAAGGTGGCTCATCCTTAAAAAAGAGTGGATACCGGGGAGGAAATACAGATAGGATTGACCAGGAGAGCTGTGAAATGCAGGAAGTGGAGGGTTACTCTCTATCTCCCTGTACTCGCTTAGATCAAAAATATCTCCCACATACTTCACGTATGGCTCCCTGTAAAATGTGTTGGTTTCCTTGTATCTCCTAAGGGGGCCAAGCTTTATCCCTTCCACAGATAACGCAATCGGTCTCAATATATCATACCAGTTAAACAATGGATCTGTGAAGTAGTCAAGTCCTGCATACCTGGCGAGCTCATAGAACTTCTCCTTTTCATCTGAAATTATTACAGCGAGTTCTTGGCCATTCATCTGACCCCTTTCCCATTTCGCATACTCCCTCCTAAGATTTTCCGTCCTAGGGTAAATTCCAAACAGTAATGTTTTTAGGTCCATCAGATACGACCCCTTCAAGAGCTCTTGCACGCAATTGGGATTTTTCGTAAGCTATGCAATCCGCTCTCTGAAACTTCATCTGTATTACAGTAATAAATATTTTTGATTCACAATATGAACAATACGTATAACAACATATTAATTTATAATTATTATATTTAAGAATGGAAGGGAACTGGAATAAATTCCTCAACGTGAACCTGGAGACAGATGAAATTTGGGATGAAGGTCTCAGTGAAGATGAATGGGAAAGGTGGATAGGTGGAGTCGGGATTGGGGTTCGATTATTTTCCAAGATTTTCAAAGGAAATGATCCCCTGTCCCCTGATAATCCAATAGTAATTATGACAGGTCCCCTCGTGGGCACACCGTTTCCGAATAGCGGAAGACATGAAATAATTTCGAGAAGTCCCTTGACAGGCCTACTTGGAGAATCTAACTCTGGTGGATTTTTCGGAAATGAATTGAAAAAGGCTGGATACGATGGACTAATAATAAGAGGGTCGAGCCAAGTACCAAAAGTAATAACAATCGATGAGAGTGTAAAGATAGCAGAAGTTCCGGAGCTATGGGGAAAGGATTTCTACTTTACAAGAGAATTTCTAAGGAAAGAGAAAAAATACAGTGTAATGGGTATAGGAAGGGCTGGAGAGAACTCGGTATATTTTTCCTCAATCATGAACGATGAAGGCAGGGCCGCAGGCAGAACAGGATTAGGGGCGGTTATGGGATCCAAGAAGCTAAAGGCCATTGCTGTTAAGGGAACATTGCAGGTTCCAGTTAGTGACAGAAAAAGATTTTTCGATCTCATTAAAAAAGTTTCTGGCTATCTTATCGAGTCACCGCTCTCCCAGGGCTTGAAATCCAATGGGTCTATGATATGGATGGATATGGGTCAGGGAATGAATGATATACCGGCCAATTACTTCAAGGATCACAAATTTGATTACGATTCCCTAAGCTCTATGAAGTTTCATGGCCTCTATAATGTTACAAGCTACCATTGCGCGAACTGCGTAATAGGGTGCGGGAGAACGGTAAGAGTGGGTAGCAAAAACATAGACGGCCCGGAGTACGAAACGGTTGCCTCGCTTGGACCCCTTTTAGGTAACAGCGATTTTGACTTGATTCTTAGATGGAACGATTTAATAAATGATGCAGGAATGGATACCATAAGCACTGGCGTTCTAATATCAGGCATCAAGTCATACCTAGATGAGGGCATATTAAAGAATTCAGAATTAGAAGGATATTTTCAGGACGGTTTCAAACACATTTCAGACCTTATTGAGGAAATAGTAGCGGGAAATGGAATTGGAAAGGAACTAAGGAAAGGGCTTTACAGGTTCTCAACTGCAAATGGGATACCTATAGATAGAATAGCAACAATAAAAAAGATGGAGATACCGATGCACGATCCGCGCGCTTTCAAACTCCAGGGCTTAGGATATGCCACCTCTACTAGAGGCGCTGACCACCTCCAGGCAGAAATGTACGAAGTTGATATGGGAGTAGAAGACAGAAAGATCGGTATCATATCCGGAGACAGATGGAATGTTAATTCTGACGAAAGGGTCAGGACTCTGATAAACGTGCAGAACTACAGGCAGATCTATAATTCAGCTATTTTATGCACATATGCAAAGGTATCTTCAGACGATGTGGCTGAAGCGCTAAGCGTAGCTACCGGTTTCGATTTCAGTGTAGAAGACCTTATTTCTATAGGGAAAAACATAATTGAAGAAAAGAAGAAGATCAATGAGAAACTGGGCTGGAAACCTGAAGATGATTACATACCAAAGATTGTTAGGGAAAGAATTGATGGGGAACCTGAGGAAAGCGGAACCCAAGATGACGAGATGAAAGCTTTACTTAAGAGATACAGAGATCAGAGAGGCTGGGTCTAGAGGAACAGCTTTGGAATTGATTTATCAACATCCACTACCAGAAGTTTTGATTCCTTCCCCTCACTTAGCCACCTCAGTTCTTCTAGGTCCCTTCCTGCCACACGCGATTCTATCCCGAATGACTCTGCAATCTCCTCGATATTCAAAGTGAAACTCATATAATCCTTGTTCTCCATTCCAGGATAATAGCTCGTAGAGAAGCTTTTAAGTATTCCATAACCCCCGTTCCTGAGTATTAGAAATTTCAGTGGCAGCGCATATCTCTTCACAGTCCAGAGGATCTGAATTGAATACATAAATGAACCATCTCCAACCACCGCCAGAACCTTGTCGTTTACCATTGACATGCCCGCTGCTGCAGGAGATGCCCAACCAAGTTGGCCGCTCTTGGCCGAGAAGTACCTGCTTGGAGAATAACCGAGTACTTCCCTCAGCACCGTTGATGCCGATATTGCTTCG
>JAVYOD010000003.1:0-43859 GCA_038734825.1 Thermoplasmatales archaeon | reverse complement strand
AAGAAAGGAAAGACCTACTACCACGAAAATTAATATTCTGTTCGTAGCCATGTTCTTCCCCTCGACCTCCTTTTTTCCCTTCCATAGCAAGATTGAAATCGCATAAACGATCACGAGAAATATCGATACCGCAAATCTCACAAAAGATCCGGTAAAGAAGTGCGGTATTAGCATGACTGGAAAAACCAAACCCAAAAGCATGATAATTTTTGGGATGGAGTTTTCTATCATCTCAACTTTTTTCCTTCTCCCAGATAATGAAAGGGTGATAACAGCAGCCGGTATCCCAATGGAAGAAACCATGAACGGCTCGCCTATTATCGTTCCTGCTGCTATTTCAGATCCCGGTGCCTTTCCTACGAGAACTATTGCCTCAGCAACTATAATAAGTTCTGGAAGCGCCGTAAAGAATGGGCTTAACAGCGCCCCAGTTAGGGTTTCACTGAACTTAAGTCTTGAACCGATACCTTCTATTGAAGAGGTTAGGGCAAGAGATGAAAATACGAGGAGAATAACCCCTGTAACTATGCCTATCACCGGGGAAATCAACGTGAATATATCCCATCTATATTAATAAACCCTAATAATGCGCTGAATTTAATACGAGTTCATCGATCTAAGCCCTATGAAAGCTGTAATAACTGCAGCAGGCATCGGTAAGAGATCAGGACTGAATGGTGTTCTGAGAAAGGAACTTCTCCCACTTTACGAGGCCATAGATGGGAAACTGGCACTCAGACCTATTTTGGACATTATTGCATCCAGACTCCGAAAAATTGGCATAGAAGACGTTGCCGTTGTTCTTGATCCAGATGACTCCGTAAGTGAAAGCTATGTAAGGAAGGCGCTGCCGTGGTGCACAATTCTTTATCAAAAAGAAAAAATCGGATTCGGAGATGCGTGTCTTCAGGCTAAAGATTTTGTTGGAGACGAAAGTTTCATATTGGCTGCCGGTGATGCAGTTGTTGTTGATTTTTCTAGAATCAGCAGTTTTCTCCTTAATTCCATTCAAGAGAATAGGTGGACCCTCTTCGTCATGAAGGTGGAAGACGCCAGAAGATACGGTGTCGCTGTTATAGACAAATCATACGATCCACCAAAGGTGAAAGAAGTGATTGAAAAACCAGATAACCCTCCTTCGGAATACGCGATTTGTGCTCTTTATTTCCTTCCCCCCGTCATATTTGACTTTATCGATAAGAGCGGCGGGAAAGAGATTACTGATGCTATAGAACTTGCAATAAGGGAGGGCATTGAATTCAGGGCACTTGAGATCTCAAATGATAATTGGATAAGCGTAGGAGTTGTTGATGAATACATAAAAGCACTTAAATCCAGTTATGATTACGCTAAAAGTGAAGCTCTCAGAACCTGACTAAACCTTTGCTTTCAACCCAGAACGTCTTGGGCATAATAACAGATCTCAGTGATTCCAGCCTCCGCTTATTTTTCTCAAGGTCCAGTATCATTTCTCTAATAGTATCTTTCAGTGATCTGCCTGGCCTGTAACCCAGCCTGTAGAGCGTTTCGTGTTCTGGATTGTAGTAATGATCCTCTGACTCCACCCTCGGATTTTTCACATGTTCTATTATGGCCTGTTTTCCTGTAACTTCCTCGTATACTTCCGATACCGTGTTTGCCAGATAGTTTATAGAGTAATACTGATCGAATTGATTGAGTACCCTGTACTTGCCATTTTCCGGCGGATTATCCATAGCTATTTCGAGACATTTTATGCTGTCTTCAAGAGCGAGAAAACCCCTTTTCTGGTTGCCGCTCCCGTATGGTGTTATTGGACTTCCCAATACAGCCTGTGCAATAAACCTATTTAGTGCTGTCCCCCAAACCTCGTCTATATCAAATCTGGTGTACAGACCTGTCTTTTCAATTTCTTCTGTCCTTGTACCGTAAACAACACCCTGCATGATGTCCGTTATCTTAAGATTCCAGAGCCTGTTAGCAAACATCAGATTATTTGAGTCATGTACTTTTGACCAGTGGTACCAGGAGCTCGCGTTCTTTGGGAATGGAAGAGTATCCTTTCTTCCCCTGAATTCTATTTCTATGAATCCTTCCGTTATATCTATGTTTGGTGTACCATACTCCCCCATGGTTCCGATTTTAACTATATGCACGTCCGGTGAGATATCTTTGGCCGCGTAGACGAGGTTAAGGGTACTCAACACATTTGTTTTCATCGTCTCGATAGCCTGTTTAAGACCTATCATGGAATACGGTGCAGAGCGCTGTTCTGCAAGATGAAAAACAACATCAGGTCTAGCTTCGGAAAACGCCCTGTACATAACCTCTGGGAGCGAGACATCTCCCCGTATGAAATTTATAACTCGACCGACTTTTTCCCTTATCTTTTCCTTCCTTTTAGCAAATGAATAAATAGGTAGTGCAGAGTCAGATCCAACCTCCCTGACCCTCCTCCTTGTATAAAAGTTGTCAACGCCTGTAACATTATGCCCGGCATAAGCGAGCTTCAGAGCAAGGGGCCAACCGATGTACCCATCGATACCCAGTATGAGAACCCTCATGAAAATGCTAGTCCATTTAAGGATTTCAATTTTATACCCAGATTTATTTTAACATCAAGATGAGAAGGATCTCAGTCTTCTCCCCTTATAGGGTGAGCTTTATAGGCGGTGGTACGGATATCCCTCCCTTTCCAGACCTTTACGGCGGTTGCGTAATAAATGCCACTATAGACAGAGGAGTAACTGTTAAGTACATTGATGACGGTTTGCCTCTCGAGATAGCATCAAGGGATATACTCAAAAGCTGGAGCGCAGTTGGACAATCTGGAAATGATTTTCTAAACGGGATTTCCAAACTGTTTGAGATAAATGGAATAGAAACTGGACGCCTAACTGTTGCTGGGGATGTACCGGCAGGGACAGGTCTGGGATCCTCAACCTCACTCGTTCTTGCATTACTCACAGTGATTAAATTGATCAGAGGAGATGGCCTGGACTGGATGAAGCTGGCAAGTGAATCTTACAGGGTGGAGAAGGATCATTTCAAAGTAACACTCGGTCTACAGGACCCATATGCAATATCATTTCCTGGCTTAAAATATGTAGAATTCTCTGGAGAACGAGCTTTAATAAATAATATAGACTCTTCTAATGTGTTTTCAGAACTTCTGAGCCGATCATCCATCATAATATACACTGGCTCAACGAGGAACAGTTCGGTGGCACTCCAGGAGGAAGTTAGCAAGCTCAATGACGGCTCAGGAGAACTGATCGAAATTCTCCTTGAAATGAAGAAATTGACAATCCAGGCCAAAGATTCCGTTTCTGCTGGGGATTTCGGTTCATTTTGCAAGCTTATGAGTAAAGGGTGGGAACTAAAGAAAAAACTGGGGCAGGGGATAACAAACGAGAAAGTGGATTCCATAATTGAAGCTGCAATAAAAAATGGCGCTTGCACTGCAAGACTTATGGGTGGCGGTTCGGCAGGATTCATTCTAGCAATTGCGCCAATGGACAGGCTATGGCATCTCGAGACTGCAATGATGAGCCTATCAGACTTCGTCACGAGGGTTACTTTTCTAAATAATCGGATCTCAGTTCAAGATTCCTCGTTATCACCTCGTTAGCCAGGACCACTGTTTCCAGCAAGTGAACATTCCATATATTGAAGTTGCAAAAATTATAAGGAGCGCAATCCCGCCGTATCCGAGGGTTCTAAGCCTTTCCCTTTTGAGGTTGAATGCTAACGCTGAACCGAATAAGACTGGTCCTGGAATACCCGCAAAATAAAGGAGATGAAAGAAATTGATACCACCACGATGAAACCGATGAAACCCTATAAGGTTCAATGCTATGAAATTCTGAATAAGATCAAAAAAAGTGTCGGCATGATGTCCAATGAACCTGAACTCGAAATACAGCCTGAATAGACTAAGTCCCAGTGTTAAGAGCGGCATAACAAATGTGGCTATTGTTTCAAATGCATAGAAGCCACCTGCACGGAGGGCAGTACCATTAAACAAGTTCTTAAAAAAGTAATAATAGGAACTCCTGGCCCACCTTATGCTCTGTTTCGTGAACTGCTTGAAGTTTTCCGGTGGCTCAGTTTCCACGACCACCTCGAAACTCTTCTCCGCCTTGTACCCTTTTCTTATAATGTACGAGGTCATCTGTTGATCATCACCCATAATTGCCGGCCGACCTGCTACCCTTGGGTCAGTAAATTCTTTTGAGAGGATGAGTGGTTTTATGAGGTCCGTCCTATACATTGCACATTTCCCATCTATGACCATCACACTACCACCATGCGCGGACATTGCTCTAAGTACTATCTCCCTGGCGCGCTCCATGAACTCAGCACTGTATGAGGCTCCGCTTGATGATCTTGACACGGTTACATTAGCACCGACACCACCTACATTCGGTTTAAAATGAGTTAGCATAGTTTTAACGGCATCCTTAGGAAGAACTGTATCGCTATCTAGGAAAAGAACGAATTTAGTTCCAACAAATTTTATGCCCTCAGATATAGCCTTTCTCTTTCCACCCCTATGCTCAAGATGAATAAACCGTGCACCCCTGCTTTCCGTAATAGACTTGTAGGGTTCATAACTGGAATCGCCAACGACGAGTACCCCGACGCCTTGAGAGATAGCAGAATCAATCACCCTTGTGAACAGGTTAATCTTCTCGTTGTACACTGGTATCAAAATTGTTACGTCACCTATTTCATCACCTGATCCACTTTCCTCCGGGCTTCTGTGCTTTACTAAATAATAAACGTTTACAAAATAGTAAATTAGATATATCGCAGTTGTTGCGACTGAGATTAGAATGATATAGATAAATACCGGATCTGGGTGAAACACTGCACACCTTATTCCCTAAAGGTAAATAAATGTTCTTGTAAATGATATATTTCTTTAGATAAAAAGGAAAATGTAGCATTATATGCAAGAACCATATGCTCTAAAAATAATGAAAACACTTCTAATTCGTGCCTCTGGTGACCTGGAGTTGTAATATTTTTTATGCCGCGATTTCATATTTGATAAATGGAGTTCTCCTACTTCACAAGAAAGAAAACTCTCGAAAAACTTGACGGAAAAGAATTCGATGTGTTAATAATAGGTGGAGGAATAGCTGGTGCTGGTGTTGCTGGAATTCTCGCTGCAAATGATCTGAGAGTTCTTCTTGTGGAAAAGGGAGATTTTGGATCAGGAACAAGTAGTAATTCATCAAAACTGATTCACGGAGGACTCAGGTACCTTGCACAGGGACACTTCCTGTTAACAAGGGAACTGCTCCTAGAGCGAAATTACTTGTTGAAGAATGTTGAAATAGTAAGGAGCATGAATTTCGATATATTGATCGATAATTTTTCTTGGTCGAAGCTCTCAATATCTTTTGGTCTCTTCCTTTACAATATTTTGGGAGGTATCCGCCAGATTCCGAGATTTCACAGGGGAAAATACAACTACGATGGATATCGCGGATACTTCTCATACATGGATGGTCTAACTGATGATGCTCTTCTTGTTGTTTATAACGTGGTTTCCGCAGTAATGAGTGGTGCTAGTGCTCTAAATTATGTTTCCGTTCAAGATCTTAAAGACTATGATGAAGGGGTTTTAGTAAATCTCAAGGACTCTCTTGATGGGAGGAGCTATACGGTGAGGGCTAGTGCTGTCGTGAATGCGACGGGTCCCTGGGTTAATGAGATACACGAAAAATACACGGGAAAAAAAATTGAAAATCTTAAACTTTCACGCGGAGTTCACTTAATATTAAACAATAAGCATCTGAACATACAGAACGCAATTGCATTTCGATCACATATAGACAAGAGACAAATGTTCCTGATCCCAAGGGGGGAGGTAGTCATAGCCGGCACAACCGATGACTTTACAGACAGGCCTTGGGACGATCACATTGAGGAAAAAGAGAGAGAATACATATTCTCATCAGTTTCGAGGATAATAAGAGAGCTCAAGAAAGATGATGTGGTGGGTGAATATGTCGGAGTAAGACCGCTCTACGGAAGGGGAAATGATCCTGGTAGAGTTACTAGAGACTTTCACCTTTTAACGGAAAAAAGAATGATATCAGTCATGGGCGTAAAGATAACGAACTATAGAAATGCTTCAAGGAAGGTGAGTGCAAAGGTAGGGAACGTCATTGGACATAAAATAAAGACATCAGGGTTACCCGTTATATCGTACAGGAGGAACTGCGCTGATGCAATAGAGTGTGCTATAAAACAGGAATGCGCGATAACGACTGAAGATGTCATAAGACGAAGGATAGGGGCGTTCTATTTCACGGTTGACCGCGGAAGATCTCTTGAGGAAATAGTAAACAGAAAAATAATGGAGTTCAGAGCCAACAAATAAAAATGCCAAGGTTAAAGCCTGAAAATTATTAACATATGTGCCTAGATATTCCAACATCCTCAGGGAAGACCTCATAGAATTTAGGGAATATCAGGATAAAATTGCAACGAAGGCCGTAGAAAAGAACACGCTAGTCGTTATACCCACCGCTTTGGGAAAGACTGTGATAGCTATAATAGCTATATCAATATTAATAAAGGATGGCGGGAAATGCATTTTTCTTGCACCAACTAGGCCGTTGGTTCATCAGCATTGCGAAACATTGAGAAAGTTCCTTACCCTCGAGGATTACGAAATAGTTGAAGTTACAGGAGAAATTAAAAAAGAAGAAAGGAAAAAACTCTATGAAACTGGCAGGATCATTGTCTCCACACCCCAAGTCATAGACAATGATCAGGATCTCCTCTTTGAAATAAGGAAAAAAGTAGTTGTGGTTGTTTTTGACGAGGCCCACAGAGCAATAGGAAATTATGCATACGTGAGGATAGCGGAATTCTTCAATAATTCTAGAATAATAGCAACCACTGCTTCCCCAGGGGGGGATTACGCGAAGATAGACCAAATAGTCAAAAACCTACATATTGAAAACATAGAGATCAGGGATGAGAAGTCGCCAGACGTCATTCCCTACTTGAAAGGGATAGAGGTAAACCAGGTAAAGATTCAGATGCCCGCGAAATACGCTGAAGTGGTTTCCCAGCTTAGGGAAATGTTTTTAGATACAGTTCAAAAATTCTCGAACTTCTCTATAAACACGGAAATAAAATCAAGGAAGGATCTGATTGCCCTTGGGGACATGATATCATCAGAGATCAGAAAAGGCAACAAATATTTCTACGCAGCTGCGAAGCTCCGGACGGCTGCTATAATACTCGATTATTTCATTGAATTCGCTGAAACACAGGGGCTTCTTCCACTTAAGGAATATATCAAGGAAACAAAAGAAAACAACAGGAAGGCGTCAGTCATCTTCAAGGATCCGAGAATGCTCTCGATCGAGCAGAAAATAGAAGAACTAACTAAAGGTAAAATTGAGGAGCATACTCCAAAGATGCAGTCCGTCATAAAGATATTGAGCGAAAATCAGTATTCCAAGGCGATAGTCTTCTGCCACTATCGCCTCACAGCTGAGGTACTAACACGAATCCTTAAGAATGAGGGTTTCCTATGCGAAAAGTTCATAGGCCAGAGCCCAAGAAGTGATTGGAAAGGTATGAGCCAAAAGGAGCAGGGTCTGGTCATCAAAAAGTTCCGTGATGGTGAAATAAAAATTATAGTTGCAACACAGGTCGGTGAGGAAGGTCTTGACATTCCGTCTGCAGATACAGTAATATTCTACGAGCCTGTTCCCAGTGAAATTAGATCAATACAGAGAAAGGGCAGAACAGGAAGGTTTGGAAGAGGTAGAGTATTCATCCTTCTTATGGAAAATTCTAGAGACCTATCCTATCTTTACTCCGCTAACAGGAAGGAGAGGAAAATGCGGTATATTCTATCTGACGATAGAAGGAACGTCCAGACAACCTTTGATATATTTAAGTGATTTGTGGGTATTGAACTGAGAAGGCAAGGTAATCTAAAATGTTGGAAGAGATATTAAATGAGATTAAAAAGAAGGGCGGTATTACTAAGGCTTTTCTTGATTACGACGGTACCCTAGTGAACATAACTACCGATCCTGCCCTGGCTACGCCAGATGAAAATCTTCTCTCAATCCTTCGGAGATTAAGCTCCGTTGTACCTACATACTTAGTTACTGGGAGATCCCTGGCAGACCTTCTCGGTCTTGTAGGTCCAGGTTTCAACGTAATAGCGATGCACGGCGCCCAGTTCTGTGACCAGGATGGAAATAAGGATGAAATAGAAAACTTCGAGTTTTATGTGAAAAGATCAAAGGAAATCGCATTTAAGTACGGATACCTAAAATCCCTGTTTCCGGGCCTAGTTATAAAAGATAAAGGTGGGGGTGTTATGTTCCACTACTACCACGTTTCCAAGGATAAATGGGATATCTTAACGAGGGAAATAGGCTCCATAAGAGAGGATGGTTTCGAATTATATTCTGGTAAATACATATTTGAATTGAGAATCAGAGGCATAAACAAGGGGACTGCGATCAAGAATAGAATGATCCCTGGAGATTTTATCGTATTTGCGGGCGATGACAACACTGATGAAGAGGCATTTAAGATGCTTGAGCAGCACATCACAATTAAAGTGGGAGAAGGTTTCACCAATGCCAGGTTCAGGCTTAGCTCTCCCTTAGATATTAGGCAGCTTCTTCTAAGAATTATAACAGACAAAGCTTTTAGGGTGAACATATGAAATTCAACTCCCTCTCAGAAATGAACTCCGTACTCGTTCAATGCACGAGGTGTCCGAGACTTGTTAAATTCAGGGTTGAAGTAGCATCGATGAGGAAGAAATTTTCTGGAGAGGATTTTTGGAGTAAACCTGTTCCCGGTTTCGGAGATATAAATTCCAGACTCCTAATACTAGGCCTAGCTCCTGCGGCTACCGGTGGGAACAGAACCGGCAGGGTATTTACAGGTGATAAGAGTGCATCCTTCCTGTTTTCATGTCTTTACGAGGTTGGAATATCAAACAAGCCCGATTCGATCTCCATAGATGATGGTCTTATTCTAAAAGACGCTTACATAACAGCTGTTTTGAAATGTGTTCCACCTAATGACAAACCCACGAGGGAAGAGATGGACAACTGTTCGGATTATCTCAGATTCGAAATAGAAAGCATGAAAAAACTCAGGGCGGTTTTAGTGCTTGGGAATATCGCATTCGAACGTTTCAAGCTTTACCTCAAGAGCAACGGTTATAATGTTAAATCCTGGAAATTCGCGCATGGAATTAGGTATGAAATTGGTAACATATCCGTCTACTGCTCCTACCATCCGAGCCCAAGAAATGTTAATACTGGTAGGTTGAAAAGAGAGGATATGGTATCACTCCTGAGGGAAATAATAAGGGGCATTTCAGCCCCGTAGCATCTTATCTTTCAATTTGCTTTCTTCCTTTTTTACAAGCGATACAGTCGGAGGTTCCTCGACCGCCCGTAAGCTGAAGCTAAGAAGCCTGTTGTTCCTGAACACTTGTAAGGATACTTCCTCCCCAGGCCTGACCCATTTTAGATCATCAAGCTTGAAATTCCTAATTTCGGGTGATATTTCTCTCGTGAAAAATTCCGTAAAGCGCTGCCCGTTGACAGCCACGACCTCGTCGCCAGGAAGAATTCCTGCATTGAATGCAGGATAGCGTTTTAGCACACCACGCACATTAATCTTACCTTTGGAATCTGTGAGAACCAGACCAATGAATCCCAGAGGTTGAGCTTCTCTTACTTTCATCTCGAGTGAATAACCCAACTTCCTTAGGTAATGAGCAAAATCGATTTCTTCGTACCCCTCGGTAAACTGAGCAATGAGCGCAGAAGAATCTTTCCCAACAATTTGATTTAAACGTTCAATAAGTTTCTTCTTGTCTATCCCTTCTCCGTTCTTCTTGAACTCCTCGTAGATAGCTCTGAAGAGATCGTCAAGGCTATTCTTCCCTCCAGTCTCCCCTAATATATAGCAGTTTAAAGCTAGCGCAATCAACTCACCTTTTAGATAGTAAGATACATATGCGTTCAATATGTTTCCGTCAGGTTTGTAATACTTTATCCAGGTGTTAAAAGATGAAAGATCAGCCGGGTAAGAATGGCCAGGCTGGAGCCAGTAATATTCAATCATTTTTGATAAGTGATTGAAATACTCTTCCTCCGTGACGATCCCCGCCCTCCACAATATTAACCATTCATAGTATGAGGTAAAACCTTCGCTTAACCAAAGCAAATTCGTGTACACTTCCCTGGTATAATCAAATGGACCTAGTTCCCTGGGCCTGATCCTCTTAACGTTCCAGGTATGGAAAAATTCATGTGATACAGTTGACAGGAAAAGCGTGTATTGTGCTGTGTCAACCAGCTTGTTACCATTTGTTATAATTACTGTGCTGTTTCTGTGTTCAAGACCTCCGTAGATTTCATCCGGCATTGAAATAATTATGAAAACATATCTCTTGTAGGGCAGATCCCTAAATACTTTCCCTTCTTCCTCAACAATCTTTTTGAAATCACTCACAACCCTTTCAGCTGGGACTGGCATCAGCCCGTGCCAGGCGATTGAGTGCTGCTTTCCCATAACACTGAATTCCAATTCTGTGAATTCTCCAATCAAGAGAGGTGAATCAACCAATTGGTCATAATCTTCTGAATATAGAACATTATCTTCTCCATCAAGTCCTGTAGCTACTTTCTTTCCTCTAAGGTTTTGTAGCCTGACTTCACAGGCCTCCCCCTTTCTTCCTTCAACGTATGCGAATATTCCAGCTCCGTTGAGCAATGTAAAATCACTGCTCGCGTAACTTGTCTGAGTAGATAATTCGTCGCAAAATACGCTGTACCTTATTTCAACCCTGCCGTCTTTGGGCTCAACCTTCCATCTATTTTTTGATTCCTGAATTATCTTGCTTGGTGACACAAGATCGAATATGTGACGGGAAAAGTCACGAATAGAATATGATCCAGGGGTCCAGACAGGCATCACAACCTCGCAGTTTCCCTCTGCGGGGAACTCCATTACAACATTTACAGTGCCTTGCGTTATATCTGCAAGGTCCAATGAGTATCGAATCATTGCCCTAAATTTGGCGGATATAAAATAATCTTCCGCTAAACCCTTACATCTTCCATTATTGCAGCGTTGTGACCATCCAACAGGAGGAATATATTCTCAGATTTTCTCGTGAATACGAGTGTCCAAATGGGGATGTGGACTAGGTAGATATCAGCTATGTCCACATTAACCTCAGCAGATTGGAAGCCTCGAACCCTCTTTTGAAGTTTTCTGATGACCCATTGCTGCAGCCTAACCTTGCATTCCACCTTCGCCTTTTCTTCTCCCATAGTACCGTTCATCAATTTCACTGGTCCAGATAGGTCTTTTGAAGACAGCTCTCTCTTCTGCGAGAGATTGAAAATATAGTCGGGTGGTTGATACTGGTTTAGATTATCTACAGCAACTACCGGATAACTGACCTGGTCAACATCAGTGCCCGTTTCGATAACAGTTTGCAAGTTTACCGCTGGACCCCCGAAGCCACCCCTTCCACCGAACCCAACCCCAACAAAGCCTCCGGGATTAACCTGTTCCCTTCTATATTTATACTGAGCGGAGTATCCTGCATCGATTACCCAGTAAGGAACATAATTCAACTCAACCTTAGTGAGAACGCTCTTTTCGAAAAGGTGCCTGTGAAATAAACTCCTGTCCAGAAATTGCTTAGAAATTTCCTCTGCTTGTTCCTTTAATGCGACCTTAATATCTAAGATGAAATGTTTTTTTACCCTGGACCACCCAAGTGAGCCGAGAGATATAGGCGTTCCACAGTATGTGCAAACGACCATGGCTTCTCCGGCGGCTGGATTTAAAGGCGCACCGCAGCTAGGGCACTTCATTTCCTTTAATATCTCCTCCTCATCCTTTGGCGTCTGCTGTTCCGCCTGGTTCCCATTCTGTTTAGCACCGCATTTTGGGCAGAATAATGAATCGTCTGGAATCTGTGCTCCACATTTTCTGCAATACATCAGATCACCTTTTCTCCGCAGTTGGGGCAGAACTTGCTTCCAGGTGGAATATCTGCCCCGCACTTACTGCATTTTTGCACTATCGCTTTCCCGCATTCAGGACAAAATTTTGAACTTTTTGGAATTTCCTTCCCGCAGTAAGGACATTTGATCGTTTCTGTGCTCATCAAGTCATAACCACAGTTCGGGCAGAACTTAGCGTTTTCATCAACATCGCTTTGGCATTTTGGACATTTCTTTAATTTTCGTGGAGCGGACTGTTCTCCACCAGCAGGGATTTGCTGGGTCATGCCTTGCATTATATTGCTAGCCATAGGGTAAGCCATTCCGCCTCCAGCGCCTATCCCCATACCCAGACCAAGACCAGCAGATGCCCCTCCGCTCGGATTCTTAGCAGCGTCTTCCATAGCCTTACCAGCTTGGAACTGTAAGTAATTCGCACCAACAACCCTCATGCTGGACCTGGTATCAACAGCCTTCTGGACATCCTCAGGTAATGATATACTCAGCCCTGAGATTTTGTTTATTTCTATCCCATACTGATCGAATGCACTTTTGGAAAGAGCGAGAACTGCTTCCTCGATGTTCATAAGATTTGAAGGAATATCAAGGACAGATATCCCTTGGTCTTTCATCTTGCCCAGAACGTTGTATACAAGGAGAACAAGCTGGTCCCTGATCCTGTCCTCAACGTCTGCGCTAGTTTCAGCGTTAAATGTTCCCACAAATTGGTTGACGAAAATGGCTGGATCAGATATCCTATACCTTACTTCTCCGAAGAGCCTGAGCATAACTATATCAAAATCCTTGTCCCTAAACGCATAAGGTTCCTTTGAACCAAATTTTCCATCTATTATCCTTCTTTGGAGGTAGTAAACATATGCCTGCTGCTGAACACCGGACAAAACTTTGACGAGCCCTCCTACGATGGGAGCGTTCAAATCAGTTAGGGCGTACCTACCCGGTTTGTCTATGTACCAGATTGCCTTTCCATCTCTGAAAAATACTGCGGTTTCGTCCTCCCTCACTACCACGTTGTCGTTAAGCCTTATCAGCCTAGGTACCTTCCACATTATATTGCCTTGCTTATACATGTCTTCCCATTCGAATGTGGTGGATCCGAAGACGCTACCCCCTTTTTTAGGGATGTCACTTGATTTATTCCCGAAAACCATTTACACACCCCCGTATAGGAGCGAATCTCTACTATTGTTTAGCGAAGTTACTTCATTCACGAGGGAATCAATGTTAGAAAAACTAGAAATATCAGGATTTCCAGATACGCACGACTTTAAGAGTGAGTCAACAGCGTATTCTATTCCCTGTATCTTTTCAAATATTTTCATATCAAGGTCATACAGGGAAGATATCTTCTTCGCATCTACCCTAATCGGAGGGGATATCCCGGTGTACCCTGCCCCGTGATGCTTTACGTCCTCTGCAGCCGTCTGTATCTTTGATCTTAGAGGGCCGAAGTACTCTAGAAGATTAAAAGAGCCTCTTCCAACGAGCGCCTGTTCCGCCGTTTTAAGCTTTCCAATACAGTTTAGCATTCTCTTGTACAGTTCATCCTTTAGTATTATATCAGCATCTCTCAGATCCTCATTTACCCTATAGCCGTGGTACCCAGGAAATATTAATTGTATCCTCTTTATTATCCCTCTATCTTCCGCGACCTGATCTCTGAGATCTGTCATTGCCTAGATATCTTTAATGAAATGAAATAACTTTCCTTTGAGTCTGAAAGCAGCTAGACAGTATATGGTAGTTCTTCTAGGTAAGTATAATTCTAATAATGCGAAAATCAGGATAAAAATCAAAATATAACTCACAAATTATTTTCTTGGCGAATGCATATTCATTCATGAAAACATTGAAATTAGCATCTTTGTTTGGAATCCTTGGAATTGTCTCAGCCTGGCTCACAATTGCGATTTCTTCGTACTTAAATCCTTGGTTCTCTTTAGAAGCTAATGCCCTTAGCGACCTAGGTGGCGGTAACCTCACTGCCAATGGACATCCTGCACCGACTCTACCGATTGTGTACGATGGGGGGTTAATAATAACGTCAGTGCTTCTCATAATATTTGCGTCCCTAATGGTATCGATATCCAGAAACAGAATAGAGGGGTCAGGTTTTTCTTTCTTCATAATTTCAGGTATTTTTTTAGCTCTAATTGGGATATATCACGAAGGCACCTATCCTCACGACTTTGTATCCATTTGGTTTTTTATCTTAGCATCTATCTCTTATGGGACCATCTCCGTTGGTGTCATGAAGCTAGGTGACCTGATACCTGGATCGCTAATGTTAACGACTATTCTGGCTTCCTGGATAATATACGCCCTGGTTCCCTGGAAGTCGGTAGCGGAAGGGGAGATTTTCGGTATAACAGTAGTGGACGCACTTGTGCTCATTCACCTTTTCTTTTTTAAACAAGAGGGATGATATTTATTCCACCCTGTGCTACTCCGTAGATGCTAACACACTTTTATCTTTGGAATCGTAGCTGTAATACTTCTCATTTAATCAGACCCGTTATAAAATTTCGTGAATCTAGATTGTAACTAAACCCTCACTGATAGTTGGAAGTGAGAATCGTTCTTTAGCCTTGGTTTTGACGTTTTTGCCTTTAGTTCTGCTTTTATCATCCTATAAAAAATGCGGTCAGGGTTTGAAACCATCAACAATTTTCCTTGGTGCTGCCATCTTTGACAGCCTTCTCCAAAGGGATTTGAACTCGATACTTAAACCTCATAACTGCAATATTTTCCCCAATCGCAAACTTGTGATTTATTACTCAAAATATTCTATATATGCTTCTATGTGTAGGTATAGTGATGAAAAACTAAGAATATTCCACATCAGGATTATATTCCAATCTTTCAAGGCTATCTGCATTATTACCACTCCAAAAGCCCTAAAAACTAGAGCTGTCTTATAAAAAATATAATCTGCTCCGCATAGGTTACCTAAAAGTGATAGGTATTTTCCTCAATGTTGAAGGTTGCTAAAAGATGAGAAGGGCTCGACCTCTTTATCTTTGTGAAATTCTTCTCTGGATTACTGAGCTCCTAGTGTCTCTTCCCCGCTACCATCAATTTGATTATGAAATTGATTAGGAGAGATAGTAATAGTCTTTTTGTAACCACAATGCTTAACTTTAATCAAATTTCAGGTTTCTGTCCCGTGCTTCATTTAAGATACTCATACCCCCCTTTCAAAAATAGAGTAAATAGGCTAGTTGTTCAATATAAATTGATAAATATTCACAAAAAAGGAAGGGTGTAATAAGCAGTGTAAATTAACAATTAGATGGAAAATGCTATAGGTATCCTGAATCGTAGCGCACTCCTGGAGACTGTGACGTATACATTCTTAATTAGGCAATAGCTAACATAAAGGATGTAGAGAGCATATATAACGGAAAATGTCAATTCATAAAATATACCAAGCTTCAAATTAGTAAGGGAAAAAAATAGATTTTATATCGTTATAAAAAAAGGAGATGCTCATCCATAAATAACATAGCGATTTTGCAATGTTGCTATCAATATCAAGAGATCATAATGCACCTGTTTCCACCTCCAAAAATCCTGCTACAGGAAGTTTTGATTTTGATAGAAAGTTGCTAATTTTTTTATTGAATTTGTGCTTTTAAATAGATTTTACATCTAGATTTTGGTAAAATCCAGAAATTCAAAATTGTAAAATTAATGCCAAATTTTTGGTCTTAAAGATTTATTATAGGTGAATTTGTTTGAGTAGTTCTAGTTTCTAGTTCTTACAATATTCACTGAAAAGTACGACATTTAATAATATATTAATATACATTGGAAATTAAGCGTCGAGCTATATGGTACCTAAGAATATTGTCATTGTTGGTGGTAATGCAGGAGGTGGATTGCTTGCAGCACGCTTGTCAAAAATATTACAGGATGACCAGGTAAATATTACTGTCCTGGATAAACAAGGAAAGGTCGAATTTCAACCTTCATTTACATACGTTGCTCTTGGAAACAGGACAGAGGAACAAATTTCCAAAGATTTCAATTATATGACGCGCAAAAACGTAAAACCTATTAAGGCTGAGGTTACGAAGGTAGATGCAGGAAACAGAACTGTCTATACCAAAGATGCTCAGTACAAGTATGACATTCTAGTTCTCTCTCCTGGTGTACAGCTTAACGATTCTAAGTTCCCCGGATACCAGGATACTTATCATTTTTGGGATCTGAAGTCTGCCTTGAGATTGAGAACTGCACTGGCAGGATTCAAAAAGGGGAAGATAGTGATTTCTGTCGCTAGTCCTATATACAAGTGCCCACCAGTGCCGTGGGAGATGTCGATGATGTTGCATGAATATTTCACGAACAAGGGGCTAAGAAATAATGTTGAAATCACTGTTGCACACCCGATGGGGAGGCAGTTTGAGATGTTCGGCGAAAATATAGCTGGCCCGCTGGGACAATGGATGGAAGAAATGAAAATAGGTGGGGTTTACAAGTTCCTACCTGCCTATGCCGACGCTTTGAAACACGAACTAGTTGGGGAGAATAATGAGAGGATAAAATATGACCTCGCGATTGTGGCACCGATTCAAACTGCACCCGACTTCGTTTCCAATAATGATGATCTCAGATCTAAAGTAGGATGGGCTGATTCTAACTATAATAATTTTAGAAACTCGAAGTACGATGATATATACTCCATAGGAGATGTGATATCTCCGACCCTTGGGATGGGCATGGCAGGAGCTTTCACTCATTTTGAGGCTGACACTGTTGCAACGTTTATCGCTGATGACGTCATAGGGAGCTACCTTACACTGCCGTTCAATCCGGTTGCGATGTGTGCTATGGAGGGGGGTTCATACGGCTGGGTAGCTTACTGCGATTTCGGCAGGAAGTTAAAGAATCCATCTTACGTTTTCAACGATTGCTCGTTAATGGATCGGGGAAGGATCTATAAAATATTACATGCCGTATATGAGAAGTATTATTATGCATCGATCCTAAGGGGGAGAGTGTAATTATGACTACGATTGATGATTTGTATGAGAAATTAGATAGAATAGAGAACAAACTAAACGCATTAGAACCCACGATAAACACCATAGAAAAGCTCCAGGAGAGCGGCATAATTGGAATGATCGACGGATTCGCTGAGGACTTTGACAATATATTCAATTATTCAACAAAGATGGAAATACTTGATACCGTGACCCTGGCAATTCGGGTTTTAAAACCACTTTCCAAGGTCATGAAAAAAGGAGATATAGAAAAACTTCTCTTATTACTGGAGAACGTTGACTTTAATAAGCTAATCCCGATATTGGAGGCATTAGCATCTTGTGCTCCTGAAGCGAGAGACGTGTTAAAAGTATCATCGAGAAGAAAGGAGAAAATGGGCTTAATGGAGATGATGAACCAAATAAGAAGTCCTGAAATGGCAGCGTTGATCGCAGTGGCTAGGAAACTTTCAGGTTGCATGCTTGAGAATATAGATAAGGACAAAAAATAATTCTATAATTTTTTTATTTTTATAAATATTTACAACTATTTAAAAAATTAGTTAAATCTCCGGAAAGCGACAAACTATAAGGATCTATGACACGGGTAACCTATGCTGAATATCAATTTTTTATGTCACCTAAAAAATCTCATCAATTTATTGGTTTTCTAACAGCAGTCTCATCAGTCTTTTTAAGCAACAATTTTGGTATCTAGAGACCAAGATTTTGCTGCAAATCCGTGTTCAATTGAGAATGAGATTTCTGATATCAGCTCTCTCATTTCCCTCTATATCCTAACGACACCACCTATTGTAATATCAGTTCGAAAATTTAATCATAACAATTGTTTATGCTTTTCGGAAAAATTGCGAGCATTCCACTATTAAGTACATGCAGACCTTCGATGAATAAAGAATTAGGTATCGATAATTTTAATTTCGTTATCAGCAACACTGCCATTCTATATCGGTTCGCATTTCACCTTACTGCAAATGTAATTAATACAAAGCTACCTCTTGTTCAGTTAAATAACATGACCGAAGGCAATACTGTAGCAAATACTCCAATGCAAGGTCTGAGATGCAGCAATTAATGAAGGTTACGCCAAATTTCACAGAAAATTGAGAGCAGAGAAGTGAAAAGATATGTTTCCCTTGCAACCATAATCTACAACAGAGGCAATTTGCATAATCTAATTACATATCTTATTTTTTTATCTTCATTCTATACCCTCTTCTAGGATCTCTCGCATCTTCGCAAACATAATATCCCACAGCCAATGCCAGCTCTTTGATAGTAAAACATACTTTTGATTTGGCAGCTACAGGTTCGAAATTTCTTCCAGAAATAAAGTAGAAATATAATACTGATCTTGAAAATCATCCTTGATGACTATTGAAAACAAGTGATGATAGGAACAGATAAACGCTGCATCAATAACAATATGCATTCGGTAAATTGACAAGATGTTTTTAAAGCAAGAAAAACTCGTAAATGCAAAGACCAGATTTCTATGATGAAGGCAATTTTGTCCCCTACTCTATCATGCTGTTTCGGAATAATAGCAACTTAATCCTGAAAATTACGTGGAAAAACTTTCTGAGTTAATCATGCGGTTAATAAAATGATGTCACATTCAGAACCGATTAGTGAGTTTTCTCATTCAATTAAAACATTCATAAGACTTTACATTTGCTTGTACATCCTGCAATTGCTTAAATTCGAAGTTTGTGGTTTACACTAAAACATATTGCGGGTATTATTGGATTATATCTACACTACCCACAGAAACAAATGAGATGTGAAAATGTCTCTCTGGGACGTGCGCACAATTGTTTTAACTATTTAATTTAGATTGCCTATTTGCATGTTTTCAAGGATTATGCACGTAACAGTGATACCATTTGAAGCTAAAGAATAAATTGTCTGTAACAGCTTATTATTTGCGTGACACTTTTTAATTCAGCCTTAGACAGATGTGAATGATATGCTGATCTGTTAAGCAATAAAAAATTTAACAGCGCCAATCTAGTTTTATGTGTTCTTAAGAACATAATGTTCTGTGATGGAGCGCGGGGAGGGGGATTCGAACCCCCGATCCCATAGGGAAACGGCTTAGCAGGCCGTCGCCTTACCGCTCGGCTATCCCCGCTAAATTTTGCTGTACTTGTCAGATAGCTCGGTAGCTAGCTGCTCCAGGATGTCCTCAAGGTCATCGCCCTCTAGCACAAGCTCATCACCGTTTGGATATGATATTAATACTCTAAATGTTTCCCCATCGTGGTAAACATCAACTTCACCCAATTTCTGCATAGCGATCAAGGGTGATATTTGTCCTATATTAACTTTTTCCGTTGTACCCGCCTGTTAATCAATTCTTAATTTCTTTCGGTAAAATGTTAAGATGTTATTATTAAGAGGTGTTTCACATAGAGCATTTCTCTGGAAACGTAGAAATGAAGGATAAAAGAGTTTTTGATAGCACAACACTTAACAGATATATGCTAAACTGAATCCAATAATGATAATATGAATAGAGAGAACGATATGTAGGAAACCCGAAGGAATAACCTCAGGAGTTTCTCATTCATCTCTAATGTCAAAGAAATATGTTTCATTCAAGGAACTGGAATGGTTCATCAGGAAATTTTAGAACTAACAGGCAAGTTCAGGTCATTGAGCTATGTCACAATATTACATCGCATAAAGGTATCATATCAATTATTAATGAGATCAAAGCATATTCCAATAAAAAAGGGATAATTGATTTATCCGATCGAAATTCATGCGGAGATATTGTTGTTTTCCCGAAATATGGAATGTAAGTAGGAAAGGGAAGATAGAGATGCTTGCAAAAGAATGAATAACATCTTAATTAACGAATAAATCTTGTACAAAGGAATCCAGAAAAGTCCTAAGCATAAAGAATATAAGTGCACCGAAAAGGTTACAATAAGAGTAAGAACTTCGTGTTACAATTGAGTAAATCATAAGTTCTTCCATACAGTGATGCAGGATCCATCTCTTACCTATGAAGAAGAGTTGTTAGAGAAATCAAATGGATGGGAATTTAATCCTTGGTGAGGGAGAGACAGTGCGTGAAAAAATGAGATATTATTATCAGCTATGAATAGTGCTATGGCTGGGATTATGATGGCAGGGAAGATGAAATATAATGGATGATGTGATGTATATTATCAATTAGAAAAGCTGACGAGCTAAAATGGTTAAGAAGCTATTCGTGAGAAAGATTTTTATATACTATTTCCGTTAGTATAAATGGTGGTAATTTGAAAAGAAGCACTTTAATAGTTGCCATCGTAATAGTTGTTGTCATTGTGGCTGGAATCGGCACTTATTTCGCTGCGTTCTACCATCCAACCAGTTCGCAGAAAATTACGCTTACCGTCTGGGGATCGGGTTCTGCTGGTGGAGAAAGTGCTGTATTCAATTCCACACTCGCAGAGTTTGAAAGTTTGTATCCAAATATAACTATAAGTGACTCACCTGCTATAAACGTCGCTTCTCAGACCTTCATTACTGCCGCAAAATCTGGGACAGCCCCTGATGTATATAGAGACACGAGTGATAACGGCGGCGTTCTTTATGCCTCTGGGCTTATAATGAATTTAACACCTTATCTAAACTCATCTTACATTAACAGTTTTACTCCTGGAACTAGGGCAGATTGGACGCTTAATGGTGCTCTTTATGGAATTCCTGTCAACACAAATGGAATTGGCCTATACTACAACAAGGCCCTTCTTCCAAAGAACTCAACAGGTGCTCCCATTCCTCCAAGCAATATATACCAAATGATACAAGACGCTAGGAACGTCTCGGCGATGGGAAGTTCATATCTGGGACTACCGTATGCAGTAGGTGCCGATTATGGTTATAGATACGCAGCATTCGTACCAATGTTCAACGGAACCCTTTTTGTTCAGGTCAATAGCACTGTCTGGCTACCAGTTATGAATAGTACACAGAACATACAAACTATGAGTTTCCTTTTCAATCTTACAAAGGGACCAAATGCCCCAGATAGCACAAGTCTTTCAACATCCAGTGGATTAGCTCCAGAGCAGGCATACTTCGAAACAAACCACGCAGCTTTCATTCTCGACGGGCCTTGGGATCAGTCAACCTATTTGAAATATCTCGGAAGCAATTTGGGCGTTGAGGCAATTCCTTACGATAACGCTACACATGAGTGGCCCAGACCGATATGGGGATCCGTTGGGTGGGTCATTTCTACACCCGCTGCCAGCGGCATTACTCCAAGCCAAAGGTGGGCGGCATTAAAGTTCGTGGAATTCATGACAAACGAAAATGCACAGATTCAGTACTTTAAGCAAGCCGGAGATTTCCCGTCCCTCATATCGGCAGCTAACGCTATAGAATCAAACGCGTCCCTGAGAGCTTCAGATCCACTTATTGATGGATGGCTGCAACAGGAACTCCACACGCAGATCCAACCAAACTTTGTACAGATGAACTATTACTGGTCAAACTTCCACATTGGTGCCTCAAACCTCTGGGCGAATAGTACCAAATTAGGGCCTCACCCTGTAGTCACGGTCATGAATCAGATACAGCAAGGAATCCTAAATTCATTGCAGGCTGCGGGATATCCAACATCAGCGGCAGTTAACGACCGCCCCCAGATAAATCAAAATGGCCAAGAAACAACGCAAGCAAGCACGGTGCAGCAAAATTTCTTTATGGCAGTTGATTCTGCCATTAAATTTTAATTTTTTTATTATGATATCATGACTAATTTGGTAGCACAGGCACATTCCGGTACGCGAAAAATTCAAAGCGATACATTACTGGGTTATCTTTATCTCCTTCCCGTTATTCTTGTGTTGGCATTTTTGAATTTTTATCCTTTTGGATATACAGTTTATCTTTCATTTTTCAACTTCAGTACCGGACCCCACTTTCTAAGGCCGCCTTTTGTGGGTCTGCTTATGTATAAATACGCTATAACTTTTTTCCATCTACAAGAAGTATTTCTGAATACTGTTGTTTTTAGTTTGGGTAGCATTGCATTAATGGTTCCGGTTGGTTTCGCTCTCGCTTTACTCATGAATCAGAGGGATCTAAGGGGGAAATATGCCTTTAGGACATTATTCCTTTTTCCCTGGGCATATCCCGCCTTCATAACTATTCTTATATGGGGTGGTATGCTTGACGCTCACTTCGGCATTATTGATCAGATGTTAACGGCTATCGGGTTAAAAGGTCCGGACTGGCTAACAAACCCTTCGCTTGCAATGCTTTCGGCAATATTAGTAAATCTCTGGCTTTCCTTCCCTTATTACACATTTGTATTCACAGCAACACTTCAAAGTATACCAACTGAGCTGAATGATGCTGCAGAAATGGATGGCTATGGTCTCTTCGGACGCCTACGAAGAGTTGTGCTACCTCTAGTGAGCCGCCAGGTTGCATTTATCACAATATTTGGATTCATATTTACTTGGAATAATTTTTATGTGATTTACCTGTTGACAGGGGGTGGTCCCGGAATATCTACAAGCACGCTTATGGTCTACTCCTACATTCTTGCGTTCAGTGATGGCGATTACAGTGTTGCCGCTGCCTATTCCATTATTTCGCTTATTCTGCTCGTTGTCTTCGTTGTTTTAGCTAATAAGTATACGAAGATGATGCAGGTGCTATATTGAGGTGTTGCTATGGATAGAAATGTGAGTACGAATATTCCAAAACAAAAAAATCTCAATATTTTTGGCTCAAAAAACCAATATTATAAGAATATTAGAAAAGTTAAACGGATAATAACGTATATTATTCTATCTATAGTTTCTATATACTCTGTTTTTCCTATTTATTATATGATCATGTTATCCTTCAGTCCTGTTCCATCACTCGGACTAATGTCTCTTTCAGCCATTATTCCTAACTTTTCCCGTATGGTAACTTCAACCTATGTATCTATTCTAACGCACTATCCTTTTTTACTTTGGCTGAGAAATTCTCTTTTCTTAACAGGTGTATCTTCACTTATAGGTGTTGGGTTAGCAATAACCTCCGGAATTGTATTGTCGCGTTTCAATATGTCTGGGAAAAAGGTGCTACTTTACATGCTTCTTATTTTAACGACATTCCCGATGACTGTCATGGTCATACCATATTACTTCATGTTCGCTAAGCTCAGGTTGATTGATAATATATTTGCATTGCTCATTCCTTATTCTGCTGGGGCTTTAATATTCTCAACATATTTGATAAAGAACTACGTCGATTCGATTCCAAAGGACTATGAGGAGGCCGCACAGTTAGACGGCTATTCAAGAACTGAGGCACTTTTCAAGGTACTGATTCCATCAGCATTCCCGGCTGTAATATTTTCTTTCATACTTTCATTCATGGGACCGTACACAGATTATGCTCTTGCAGGGCAGTTCTTAACATCTGCTCACCTCTACACGCTGGCAATTGGCATGTATTATGTGTCAACTGGCACAGTATCAATGAATTACAATACATTTGCAGCCTTCGCTGTGCTTATGGGATTACCTATCTTTATCGTATTTTTCGTGTTCCAGAAGTATCTCGTATCTGGATTTTCAATTGGGAGATACAAATAGTTGCACTCTCACAATATTAATTTATTTTTATTTCTATAAGTTTAGCATCTTCCAATCTTGCAGTCCTGCCCCCTACAGAATAAGTTCTTCCATCCGCCTCAATAAAAAAAGCGTGCTGCAATCCTGGAATTCTTTTTGTGCCTGTGATAGTTCCTATTATCGTATGTTCCTGGTCGCCTATCAGGCATCTTAACTCACCTTTTATTGGTCTGCCGGATTTACTAATCTGATCAATTGCCTCACATGCTAGCCACGAAGTCGTGAATTTCAGGGACTTGCTACTGCTAAATGTATTTACATAGCTAGATGGCTCCCAGATTGTGTGAAAGTAATAATAATTTAGAACGTGGATTAATTCGTTCTCTTCAAAATAGAGAGCATAATTTTGATCTGAATTATAATTATTGACATTTAGAAGCGCTTGGTCCCTGTCTACTATTATAACCTCAGAAGCAACTGATTCTCGCCTTTTAGCAACTATGCCTTCTAGAGCCTGAATCCTCTGAATAGGGGTATCCGGATAGAGTACGACAGCTACTGTTACACCTCTTGAAACCGCCTTTTCCATATACTTTCTAATGGCTCTGAATGTGTCATAAGTAATTGACAAGATAATTTCACTTTTTGATTCGTTGATCATATTTCTTATTCTTGAAATAACATGTTCTCTCCCTTCTATGAGCCAGACGAGAGGTGTTTCATTTGTTTTCTTACCTTGGTGTTCCTGTACATATGAACTTACGCTATCAGCAATATCCCTAAGCTCATCCAGCTGCCTTTCAAGTGATATAGATAAGGGTATTGCACGGTATATCCGTCTCCTGCCTGGGCTGACCTCAACAAATCCTTTCCTTATAAGAGATTCAAATATATCGTAAATTCGAGGCTGTGGCACCCCGGAGGCCCTAACCACATCCATGGATGTCAACGGTCCCTTCAAAAGAAGTGTGGAAAGAACCTTCACCTCATAGGGAGATAGACCAAAACGTGACAAATCCTGAAAAATTTTGTTTTCATCCATCATTCTAAATAGTTCAATTCGCTATAAATATAATGGGAATACCGCAGATCAACAAACGAGTGCAGCTTTATCTTATGTATTATAGCGATATCTCATTTAAAGCATCGGAATTTGAGTTAATACAAATTCTGCCCCTGGCCAAATGCTGCACCAAGATATTTCCTTAATACTGGCAGTAGGAAAAAACTGATATTCATATCCAGAACAGTGGAAATTATTAAAAAACACTTATGGTCATGAATGAGGATTATATAACATACATTTTTACCGATTGCACTAACTAAGTTGTCACATAATACCTATTAGGAAAATTAATGATTGAAATCTTTTCAAAAAATGCTAGATTTTGAACTGGATTATTTTTATGGGAGACAAAGCACAATTGAAGGATTGAACTGTGTGTTCTATTTTATTAGAATAATTATTAGAATATTCAAACTAAGATTTAAAAAGGGGGCATGGGTTGCTTCTTATCAATACTATGTTTCTTCGGTTTGTAAAAAATATTTTTGTGACTATATAAACAATCAGTTTCCAATAAAGAAAAGGAGAAACAGGTATGTTACAATTATCAGGTTAGAGAAACCTAATACCTTTCTTAAGATTCTTTGAAGAACACGATTACATATTCAAAAAATGATTTCTGAACGAATATCGCAACTCCAAGCAAAAAGGCAACTAGAATCCTGCAAATATTCAAAGTATTCCACGCTAAAAATTAATAGGCACTTGATTTTGAGATGAAATCTATTTATATAAAATTAAATGTCCACATGATAAAAAGTGCCTAAAATTAAAAAAATCAATGGTTTTTACCACGATGTTACTTTTTCAGTTTTAAAACGGAAAGGTTATGATACCGTTTATTTAACAGGCAATTTCAACTGCATGGGTGAAGGGAGCTTTTCTCTGAGAGGCAATAGGAAGCTGAAATGCAAAATAACGCTTCCACCTGGAATATATTCATATAAAATCCTTGTTAACCAAGTATACTCTATAGATGAAGAGGGAAAACCGATCAAAAATCCTAAGAAATTTGCTATCCCACTAGATTCTGCATTTCACGACCCGACAAATTCTGGATTCGCTTCTATATACGGAAACATTATGCGATTGGTCGTTGCTGTTCCGAAGACATTTAACTCTGTTTTTGTGGAATTAAGGAGTAATGTTCCACAAATTATTTCAAAAAGTCGCCATAATCTTGAAAATTACGATCTCATTGAATTTGTGGTAAAGCCCGTTGATGAATATCGTTTTCTTATAGATGGTAAAAAACTCCCTAATAGGGGCTATTATAGATGTAATATACACCCAGAAAGACGGTATGAGAAAACAGGGATCATATATCACATATTTCCAGACAGGTTTAACAGATCGGGAAATGAAAACATAGACGGATTGGCCAGCTGGAACGAGGCGCCGACAGCAACGAACTTCTTTGGGGGTAACCTAAATGGCATCGCAGAAAAATTGGACTACCTGGAATCACTTGGCGTTGAATTTGTATATCTGAATCCTATTTTTAAAAGCCGTTCAAATCACAGGTACAACGTTGATGATTATTTCACGGTCGATCCTCTCCTCGGCACAAATGAAGATTTCAGATACCTTGTCAACGCACTACATGAAAGGAAAATGAAGATTATACTTGATGTTCCCTTCAACCATTCTTCTACTAACTTCCCACCATTCGCGGACTCAGCTATCAGAGGGAAAAAATCTCCATATTTCTTGTGGTATAAATTTCATAGGATAAGACCGGACTACCTCAGGTCGTGGGGTAGAAAGAAAGCCCGGATCAATGGCTTGTATTACGAAACATTTGAGAACGTCCCAGAAATGCCAAAGCTAAATCATGACAACCTAGATGTAATGGAGTATTTTAGAAGTGTCACTGAATTCTGGGCGCTGGGTTATGATGTGGATGGCTTCAGGTACGATGTTGCCATTTCGATTCCCCGTGATTTTATTGAGTTTACAACTGCAAGACTTGGAAAGAAATTTCTCAAAATAGGGGAAGCTTGGTGCCTTTCATCTTTATTCTTGAGATCTGGTTTCTGGGACGGTGTTACGAATTATTATTTGCGCGATGCAATAATAGGCCTTATAAATGGCTCGATTAGCTGTGACAAGTTCAACGCAATGATTGCAAGAGCCAACACCGAATATGGATCTTTAAAAATGCAGAGCATGATGAATATTTTGGATTCGCATGACACTGAAAGGATACTTGAAACCATGAACAACAGCATTCCAAAGACGAAGGCAGTATTCTCTATCCTATACCTGCTCGACGGATTTGCAACCATATATTACGGAGATGAGGTTGGTCTCGAAGGTGGTCCAGATCCTGATAGCAGGAGGCCATTTCCCTGGGAAAGAATGAATAGAGATCTTCTTGATTTCGTAATATCCCTGGCTAATATCAGGTATCTTCTAAACCTAGGGAATCCTGGTATTATTTCAGCGTCTGAGGATAAAAACTGGATTAGAATTAAAAAGATTCTTGAAGATAAGATAGTCACTCTCTCAATATCCAAAAGAAATCAGCAATTTATATCGAAAGATGAGCCGATTCTAAGTTCAGGTTTATCCTCAAATAATGGACGTAAATGGATTGAAAAGAACGGAATTGTATTATTCAGTAGCACAACAGATTAACTTATAAGTTCCTGAGTATCAATATCATACAGGAGAATCCTGTCTAGCGCAAATGTTAGCTTAATCTTACTTCCCTCCTTTTTCATATCTCCCGTGTAGGTTTCTACCTTTTCAAGACGTTCTCCTGTTTCTCTCAACTTGATGACATAGTGCACAATTCTCCCAAGCAGGCTCGCAGAAATTATCTCACCTTCCAGACCATCATTAGAGAACGATATATCATCTGGTCTAACAGCCAGGATAACTTCCTTATCTTTGTATTTATTTAACGCAGAGGTGCCGGGAATAGTAAACTCTGTTTTCCCGATTACCAGATTAGTTGTCTTTCCCATACTAATAGTAGCTCTCAGAAAATTTATAGGTGGATCTCCAAGGAATGAAGCAACGAAAGAATTCTTAGGCTTGTTAAATACTTCCTCCGGTTTGCCAACCTGTACTACCCTTCCTAGATTTATTAATGCAGTTCTATTTCCCAGCGTCAAAGCTTCTATCTGATCGTGTGTCACGTACACCGTTGTAACTTGCAAGTTTTTTTGCAAAGTCTTGAGCTCTGTCCTCATCGAGCCTCTAAGTTTCGCATCTAGATTGCTTAGGGGTTCATCCATAAGGAAAAGCTTTGGTTTCCTAATTATGGCCCTTCCAAGGGCTACCCTTTGTCTTTGCCCGCCTGATATCTCACCCGGTTTCCTATCAAGTAGTTCAGAAATTTGAAGAAGATGTGCGACCTCTTCGACTCTTTCATCTATATCTTTTTTCAACATTTTGCGCGCTTTCAATGGAAATTCTAAATTCTGCCTTACAGTGAGATACGGATATAGCGCATAGTTCTGAAACACCATAGCTATGTCTCGTTCTCTTGGGGGATAATTCGTTATGTCTAGACCATCCATGATAACGGAGCCTTGAGAGGGCTGCTCCAGTCCCGCAATAACACGCAATATTGTCGTCTTACCACTCCCACTTGGCCCTAAGATAACGAAGAATTCTCCGTCTTCTATATCAAGACTCACGTCATCTAGCGCTTTCACCTTACTGTTATAAAACATCGTAATGTGACTCAATGATAGTGATGCCATCTTATCCCCCCATTTGCCCTCCAATATTCACAATACTTGGGAATTAAAATAAGCTCATTCATAATTCCACCTCCAGATTGTCCCCCCTGTATTGATAGATAGACTTGCCTATTGTAATGGTCTTTACATCATTTGGCGCAACTATCCTTACCACTAAATTCTTGGAAATGTTCCCTTCCTTATTTACATCCAATTTTATATTCCCGCTATCTCGCTTTCCCCTGAATGTATAATAAGTGTATTCGGGGTTAAGCATACCGTCATCTACATACAGTTCCCCAGAAAAATCATTCCCTTGGTAAATATGCAGTTCCAACACGTTTTCACCTTGCATCGGTATGATAGAGCCGGATCTCACATAGACCGGTATTTTTTCTTTGCTCACTTTAATTTCAACAATTCCATTCGCTTTTGACTCGGACCAGAAATCAATCCAGTCTCCTTTAGGTAGTTTTATAATTTTCGTTGTCTGGCCTGGGGCGAGTATTGGGGCAACGAGTATCTTATCACCCACTAGAAATTTCTCGTCATCCTCTGAAACAGATGGATCACCCAGCCAGAATAGCGGTCTGATAATGGGGTGGCCTGTCTTTGATGTTAAATATGCTTGTGTATATAGATATGGGATAATCCTGTACCTCAGCTTTAGGAACTTTCTTAGGATATCCATATTTTCTTTTCCAAATGCCCAGGGCTCACGCGGCCGTGTACCCTTGTTTGAATGAACCCGGAATAGAGGAAAGAATGCAGACATTTGAAACCATCTTAGGAAGAGCTCATTACTGGGAGAGCCTGCAAAACCTCCTATATCAGACCCTGAAAATGGGATTCCAGACAAGCCAAGATTAATGATTGTTGCGATGGTTTGCTTCAGTTCTGCCCAGCTAGTCTCTGTGTCTCCTGTCCATGTCCAAGAATACTTCTGTAGCCCTGCCCAACCAGATCTGGAAAGGATAAAAGGCCTTTCATTTGGTCTTGCCTTAATTATTCCTTGATAACCGGCTTTAGCCATATATAGGCCATAGAGATTGTGAACATCGGCATGAATTCCACCCTCAAATTTTGCAGATAGTGGAAGGGTGTTGTCTCCCCATGCAGTGAACACAGCTGGTTCATTCATGTCGTGCCAAAAACCTGAAACACCAAGATCAATGAACTTTTTATATTTAGATGCCCACCATTCTCTTACTTTTTCAGATGTGAAATCAGGAAAAGCCGTTAAACCGGGCCAGACGGGGGCTTCAATAACATTTCCATTAATGTCAGTCACGAAGCAGCTATTCTTAAAGCCATCCACAAAGATCTCATATTTTTCATCCACCTTAACCCCCGGATCAATGATAGTCACTACCCTAATGCCCATTGTTTTTAACTGTTCTACCATTTTAGGGAAATTTGGGAATTTCGATCGATCAATTGTGAAAACCTTGAACCCATCCATGTAGTCAATGTCCAGGTGAACGGCAGATATGGGGAGATCGTTTTCTCTGAATTTTTTAACAAGATCCAGAACCTCACGTTCCGAAGAGTAGCTGTATTTTGATTGATGAAAACCTAGTGCCCATTGTGGCGGCATTGCAGGTTTGCCGGTTATAACTGAAAGATCTTCAGTTAGCTTACTTATTTGCCCAAATGAAATGTAATACTCCAACCCATGATCGGAGAATTCAAGTGATTCTAATTGGTCACTCTCGTGGCAAAGATCAGCAGTACACCTATGCGAACTATTGAAAAAGGTCAAATAACCTGAATCAGAGATAATATGTAAAAATACAGGGATACCTATGTACAGGGGATCGTCCCCAGGACCGTATTTCCCATTTGCGTCGTGGTTCCAAAGCGTGAGACTGCTACCTCTAATGTTTAATTGTTGCGCATTTTCACCACCACCATAAATACGGAAATCAGCGGGAATTTCTGAGATTAACCTTACATTGCCATCTCCTGATTGAAAAACTTCAGCCCTAGTAATTCCTGATGGCTTATGATAGAAATATATGCTTCCATTCTCCTTTATTCCTATCTCAACATTTTCCGAAAGAAATACTATTTCTGAGTTACTTGATCTTACAAATACTGGCGTTGTGAGCTGAAAAGTTGGAACTATTTCTGACACAGTTTTCGGGTTATTCCACACGACCCTCAAGATGTCCCCCTGAAACGTTGAGATCTTCAACTTAGCTTTCTCATAATCAACGTTAATCGTATTCCCTTCTGTTCTAAATTCCACTATTCTTCCGACACTTTGGAATTCTTTTGAGGTATTTTGCTCGATGTTCTTATCAAGTTCGTCCCTCTTAAGCGCGTATTCTAACCGTTTGATAATTGCAATATCAAGTATAGACTTCATTTCTTCCAATTTTTTTAATGCTTGCATGTAATCCCTTCATTAATACTGTGATAGATCTACTACTACATGTAGCATTCCGATATAAGAATATTCTTTTGTTCTTTGGGTTATAAAGAATTTTTCATTAATTCCATCTCCTAATTCACAGAATTTTTATTAAGCTCATGTTTTAGTTACAACCATTTTTTCCGATTTATAGACCTTTATATAGAATGCGAAGTAGTTCAAAGGAAAATAATTAAGACTGTATAATAAGATGGAATACACATAACCTACTTATGAGCTAAAGTTGTAGCTAAAGGGTTCATCATTAATTTTTTCTAGAATCATTCCTTAATACATATAATGACGGGAACTCCTGGGACAAGGGTAATTCCGTACCGTGGATTTTCAACTTATTCTAAAGTACCGATAGAGGGGGTTAATATAGAGAACCTGCTCTCAAAAGTAGAGGAGGAAAGAGAGGATGGTTTAGTGAGGATCACAATAGGGGAAAGAGAAGTTGCTTCCCTGAGAATAGATAATAGGCGTATCTATATTAATGAAATAGTTGACTGCACGCCCACCGAGGTCGAGAGCCTTCGCAAATATCCCGTATACTACGTTACTGCTCTAAAGTCATTGATGGAAAAATACATAGACACAGTTTCTGGAGATGCTATTGAGGATTTAAATTTCCTTGATTCCATTAAAAAAAATCCTGAGATAAGGAAGGCAGACGGCCAGAAATTTATTCTCCTCCTCTGGGATAGGTACTGGGATGTAAGGTCGAGATTCAACGGAGATTCGTATGATGGAATATACATAATAGGGGAAAGAGATGTGTGGGATGAGAAAGATAGGAATACGTTTAACCTCTAGCCTTGCTTCTTATCAATTTAAGAACTTCAGATGCGTAATCGACCCTTATTGTTTTATCCCTGACCATTATTTCTGCCACCTCGTCTATCTCGTCCCCTTTTGCACCCGCTGATATTGCCACATTCCGTGCATGAAGCTCCATATGACCTCTCTGTATTCCTTCAGTTGCTAAAGCCCTGATTGCTGCGAAATTCTGGGCTAGGCCAACGGCTCCAAGGACGTCTGCGAATTCCCGAGCTGACGTTACACCTAGGATCTTCCTCATCAACTTTGCCTTAGGATGAGTCGCCGTTGCTCCCCCCACTACACCAACCGCAATAGGTATTTCGAGGTACCCTTCTAGATCCCCGTTTTCGTTAATTTCCCACTTTGATAGGGAAGTATAACCGTTCAAAGCAGCGTAAGCATGTGCCCCTGCCTCAACAGCCCTCCAGTCATTAGAAGTTGCGACGAGAACTGCATCAATCCCGTTCATTATTCCCTTGTTGTGCGTTGTAGCTCGGTACGGATCAATCTTGGCAAATCTGTACGCCTCGATTATTCCTTCTACTGCATCTTCCCCTCCTATAGTTTTTTTGTCGAATATCGCAAAGGATCTCGTAATCCTGTAGGTTGCTAGATTGCTTAATATCCTCAGCCTTACTCTCCCTCGCGATATTTCAGATATCTTAGGAGCGAGATACTCCGCCATGGTGTTAACTGCGTTTGCACCCATTGCATCCCTCACATCAACTAAGAGATGGACAACAACCATCGGGTTTTCTTCATCTATCACTCGAACCTCAATATCCCTTACTCCTCCACCCAATTTTACCAGCACTGGATCCTTGGAATTAGCCATCTGGATCAGTTCATTTTTCATCTCAAGAATTCTAAACTTTGCTCCAAAAGGATCTTTAATACCGCTGAGCTCAATCTGCCCTATCATTATAGGATCGGACGAAATCGATTTAAACCCCCCTTTAACCCTTGCCATTTTGGCTGCATTTGATGCGGCAGCTACAACACTTGGCTCTTCAATTGCCATTGGAATCAAATAATCTTTATCATTTATCAGGAAGTTTGTCGCTATTCCTATCGGAACCTCCATTACTGAAACAACATTTTCTATCATCCTGTCTGCGATTCCTTCGTCGAGGCCGTTCATGCTAGCCATAAGGCTCACTTCCTCATCGCTTAAATTGAGTATCTCTCGGAGCTTTTCCCTCCTTTTCTCGATTGGGAGCTTGTAGAAACCTGATATTTGCGATTCAACCATACAGCTTTATTTTTAAGCTGCATAAAGATTTATCTTCATCTAACGTAAGGGAGACGATGGAAGAGATACCACTTATCGTCCACCGGAATGAGGACGATCCCCGGAAATGTACAGCAAGGAAACTCAAGCGTTTTGGGCTAGCAATTTTCATTAAAAATATTCCTAGGAATAGTATAGTCCTTTATCCGAGCTCACCTATAAGGATCTCCAGGGAGGATGCTGGATTTGACCACCTTGTAGCGATTGATGTTTCCTGGGAGAACATTGATAAACACATATTTTTAGGTGAGAATATCAGATCCCTCCCCTATTTATTAGCCGCCAATCCTGTGAATTACGGCAAACCCTACAAGCTCTCAACGGTTGAAGCTCTATCTGCCTCCTTCTACATAATAGGAAAAAAGGAGGTGGCAATCAAAATACTTGAAAAATTCTCCTGGGGAATGCAGTTCATAAACTTGAACAGGAATCCCCTAGAGGATTATTCAAAGGCGCGAAACAGCAATGAAATATATGAAATGGAGAGGATGTACATTTAGGTCCACTCCCCATTTTCCAACCGAGTCTTCCCTTTTGTATATTCACTTACTATTTTCATAACGCTGTCACGCCATCTCTCGTCTATCATATCCGGATCGCACCACTCAGGGTCCTCATGAATCTTTTCAACGTGCTCTTTGAGGGCACCAGAATTTCCGCCTGAGATTATGTATAAAGCGTGCTGCTTTTCATCTTCATCCAACCTGAATAGCTTATTTTCATAATTCTTTTTGAAATCCTCAATGTCTTCCCTCTTATAGTTAAGCAACTCCGGATTTATTGAATTAGCCATCAAAAATAGAAGAACACCGTTGCATTTAGAACACTTTCCACATGGCACTATACTCCTGTCCTCGATATGGCAACTATGGCAGGATCTTTGTAGCAGTGCAAGATGAGGGTATCTTTGAAACAGAATTCTCTCCTCGACAAGGCCTGTGATTCCCCTTAGTACTGAATAGAATTTGACCCCGTATCCGATTTTTTTAAAGTAATTGGTCATTTCTATATCAAATTGCTGAGTCTGATCATAGATACCATTGAAATGGGGTATCCCTGAAGCAGGATGAAAACCTCTAGGGTCGTCAAATTCATCACCTTTCAGTACAGCAGAAATACCATAATTATTGATGTAAGGAAGTGAGAGGAGTATATAAACAGGAAATATGAAAAGCTGAATCGGGTAAGTATCCGACCACATTTTCAGTGCCCTCTCGTTCAGGGCTGATACCTTAGAGTTCAGCTTCTTGTAGAATCTGTCGATCGTTGTCCATACCCTTAGGGTGTTCGTATCATTGACCTTGAAATAATTGTATGCTGTTACAGCTGTTCTCCAGTGACCACCGGACTCATTTATGAATATTGGAAATACATTGGCCCCAACCTCGTGCATTAGACCGTATGTCAGGAGACTATCCTTACCTCCACTTGACATTACCGCTACAGAACCATTCCTTTTTACCTCAACCCTCTCGTTCTCCTCTACACCTATTTTTACAGATGGAGAATAGCTCGCTTCCTCTATATTCGGATTCTCCGGAATCGCATCACTATTGAAGAATTCTTGTCTGAACAGAAGCTTGTTCACGTAAACCTCTCTGCTATTTATCACCATCATCTTTTTTATAAAATCTAGATCTGCCTTAGTCAGATTGAAGTCTGCTTCTATCTGATCAGTGAAGAGCGAGTAGTTCACAAGGGGAGCGATGGCCATGACCCTCATATCCTGCTTGTTAGGTTTCAGCGGGAGATCATACTTTGCTTCGAGTTCAACCTCTTCACCATCAACGTAATAGGTAGCAACAAATTTCCGATCAGAAAATGATGGCTCTCTTATTACAATTCTATCAATCGATAATAATCTGCTTCTTGATTGCAATATTTGCCACCAGTTCTCCCAATTTTTCTATTTCTAGTAAAGGAAGAAATGTTGGAATATGGTACTTCATCTCGTATTCCTGGGAGTATCTCAGAGAATCCTCTGCGGTCAGATTTTCCGTGTTAAGCGTTATAGCAATGACCTTCTTTTCAGAAAGGAGCTCAAGTATCTTGATAACCCTCCCTACATCAGGCATAGGATAGTCAAAACCATCCATCTTTTTTCTCCCAGGTGCATCTTGCAGTATTATGGCATCAGGTCTTCCTGCTGCTATGATTTCAAAACTTCCAGGATAGGCAGGATGCACAATTGACCCTTGCCCTTCTATTAATATGAAATCAGGTCTTGATTCTCTCCAAGCAGAAACTATCTCGTTTTCGATCGCACCCGAAACAAAGTCATTTATTGTGGCATCTATGACAGTCGTATGCTTTATTCCCTGCATCCACGAAGTCTGGCCTGTACCTATCATCTCTGCAGTGAATCCCCTCCTTTGGAGTTCTTTCATGAGAAGTATTGTAGTTGTTCTTTTACCTATGGCACTGTCAGTTCCCAGCACAGCAATCTTGAAAGATTTAACGTTTTCTATTTCTCCAGTGAACGGGATTTTCCTATCTCTGAACATCTTTCTAACATCGACGATCTCTACACCCTTCGCCTTAGCAATGGAGCTGAGTTCAGCATCGTCAGATATGAAATCGTGGAGGCCATTTACTATATTGAGACCGTGAATTATCGCTTCCTTTATTATATCTCTGTATTCTGGAGGCAATATCCCTCCATCAGTGGCTGCCCCAATGATCAGATATTTCGGGCTGAAAATGAGTGCCTCTTCTAGGCTGCCTACTATTGGTATTCCCTTTGGTTTTCCTTCGAGATATTCTCCAGCATCCAGGCCTTTCAACTGCGAATCTATGACTGCAACAATCTCGTATTTCCCTGAATATCTCACGAGACCATGGGCAGTTTTGCCATAAGTTGAGGAGAATACCTTTTCGGCTAGAATAACAGCTCTATTATTCAATTTTCAGCACCTCCTGGCTCTGGTCTGAAAATGCGAAAACAGGTCTGGGGGCTCTGCTTCCAAAAGAATTGCACTGCTGATACTCAGATATTGTGCCTCAAAAACAAAATTACGGTGCTTTCCACCGGGGTCCGAATCTTCATTCCCTTCATCAGTCAATTTTACCGATTCCTCCTTTAGAGGCTAGAAAATATAAGAGATCCGTTCTATATAAACATTGTGTACTTGTTAAACTACAAATTTGACAAAGCAGCTCAGGAAAAAACTAAGAATAGAAATAACATAAAGCGCACATGTTTGAGATAAGGGTGAGGCTAAGAAATCCCACGGTAAGTGGAGACATAGATAGGTTGCTGTTCGAATTCCTTGTTGATATTGGTTACCTAGAAGAGAGGGGGGAGCTTAGCCTCGACAGCATAAAAAAAAGCGTACCGTTCAGACTCTTCAAGGAGGTGTTCCTGACTCGGGCAGACAGGACGTGGCCCGTTAACGAGATAATGACATACCTCAACACCTCAAAGCCAACTTTGTATAGGCATCTGAACAGATTGAAGGCCCTTGATATAATTCAAGAGGTTCAGATAGGAAAGGAGAAGGGTTATGTTATGAGATACAATTCTTTTTCACGTGCCTGGAATTTTGTTGAGGCTAATGTTAAAATGGCAATGGATAATTACAGGAAAAGAGTTGAGGGAATTCAAGCCATGGTAGGTGAATGAAATGATTACGCATCTTACGAAAGGGTCTAGGTACAGAATTGTATCCGCTAGCTCAACAGATCAAGATACAGTTTCTGAAGGAATACTTAACGGTTTTCTATCAATGGGTGAAGAACCTGCTCTTCTCTTAGATATAGGGAAGGACGGAAAGGAAAAACTTAGAGTAATACCTGTAAACGCAATACTTTACATAGATATAATAAGTCAAAGTGAGGAAAAAGAGTCAGAGGGAAAAGGGGACACAAATTATATTAGCTGAAAACTTCTAATTATTTTATATATAGGCCCCCTAGATGTTAGGGTTGATTGATAGAGGTGAAATGAGTTTATATATTCCTGAGCAAAAACCACGGATTCAAACCTTGAAGCCAGAGATGTTAGATCCTTCGGTTCCTTCAACCTGAGAACGGTGACATGCGGATGAAACTGGTGATCGAGCGGAATCATGCTTGTCCTTGCATCAACCTCCGAGGCCAGGGAGGAAATACTATCTGATGGCGTTGCATTTAGGAACAAAATTCGCCCCCTGTTTAAGTTTGGGAAAGCGCCCAATCCCTTTAAGGTCAACATAAATTTTGGGAACTTTATTTCTGATAAGCCCCTCTCTATCGCTTCAGTACTCTCAATCTCCCCCAGGAATTTAAGCGTAAGGTGAATATTTTCTCCCTCCACAACCTTCCCCATGTTCTTTAAATCCCTCAGGAAACCAGATATCGTTTCATTAATTCCTATATCTATGGCCACAAAACATCTCATTATGCCATTAATGAAGATATGCGCAAAATATTTTGCCTTCTGTTAATTCCTTAAATTATGATCGTGAAAGACGGTCTCTACTACACGAAAACGCATGAGTGGCTAAAAGCAGATGGGGACATCGCGACAGTCGGAATCACCGACTTCGCCCAGAATCAAATGTCTGACATAGTGTACGTTGATCTCCCAAAGGTTGGGGCGATTATAAAGGCCGGTGATGTGCTTGGAACCGTTGAGAGTGTAAAGTCTGCCGAAGATTTTTACTCGCCGGTATCTGGAAGGGTAATTGAGGTGAACAAGGTACTTGAGAAAAATCCCGAAGAGATAAACAAGAACGCTTATGAAGCCTGGATTGTCAAACTAAAGATGACCAATCTTTCAGAGTTAAATAACCTAATGAAAAAAGAAGCTTACGAGAAAATAATTAAATAGGACATGTCCTGGATACAGCGGAGGAGGGCCGAGAATTATTATAGAAAAGCAAAGAAGGAGGGCTATAGAAGCAGGGCCATCTATAAGCTTAAGCAGATCGACGAAAAATTCCATATTATAAAAGACGGGATGGCAATCCTTGATCTAGGTGCCTCCCCGGGAGGATGGAGTCAGTATCTTTCAGAGGTTAATCCAAATGGACTAAATGTTGCTGTTGACAAAAAGGGAATGGCAAGGATAGATAACGTTTCATTCATACTCGGAGACATTACAGATGGAAAAACTCGCGATAAGATTTACGAGAAAAGCCCGAATGGTTATGACCTGGTGGTATCCGATCTGCTTATGCACACAACCGGTGACAAGTCACTTGATCAGGCTAGGGCTTACTTCCTGGCTAAAGAGGTGTTGGAGATATGCAAAACTGTCCTTGTAAATGGTGGCAGTGCCCTAATCAAAACATTGCAGGGAGACTTAACAGACCAGCTTACTTGGGAGTTCAAGAAGTATTTTTCAAGTGTGAGGATAACAAAACCACCTTCTTCTACTCCTCACTCTCCTGAAATTTATATCCTTGCAGAGAATTTTTCAAGACGGAAACTACTTCCTGAAACCTCTCGACCTCAAGAATAACTAGGGTATTTTTCCTCTTTTTCTTAACAATCTCCTGGGAGATAAATTTAACCCTCTCTTTTTCTACATTCCTGTAACCTCCCCTATTTATGTACCTGTCCCAGTCAAGGCTGAATGATATTGGATCTTTCATATTCCATTTTCTTTTCATTAGTCTTCTTTTCCTGAAACTTAAAGAGATTAGATCGTTAAGCTGAACGTTGTTCACGAAAACATCTTCGTAGCTTCCGGTCGGTATGTCGATTCCATATATCTCTACTCCGTCCCTGTCTGCCAGGCGCACAGCTGTAACATATGCTTCTGGTGGAATTGCTGTCTCTCCGAATTTTTTCATAAAATACTCGTAAATAATTTCTATATCATCCATCTCAACATCAACAGGTTTTCGGATATGACTCCTTATTCCCTCCACCTCGTTCTCTGTTATTGGAAGCAAGAGAAGGTCAAACTTGTCATTCGAGTATACCTCGCTTACAACTCTCCCTGATTCCTTTAGCCCTTTGACAATTCCAACAAGAACGATCCTGTCTTCTCCGATAAATTCAGCCCTCAACCGATCCTTCTCTCCTTGACCATCTCCACAAACTCGTTTTTATCTTTTGCTGTGGATAACTCAGAGTAAGAGATAACTGGTATGTCGGGATCTTCCGGGGTTTCTTCTCCCTTTTTTACTATAAGAATTCCAGCCTTGTTGCTGATTTCGTAAAGCTCCCTAAGATATTTGAGTTTCTTCTTTATTTTTGATGGTTCCTCTTCAATTCCCCCGAAGTATGAAAAATCCTTGTCTTCCGCAAGGAAATTAACTATAGATTTCCTAAGCGGGAAAATAGAGAAGCCTTTATTTTCCATTTCGGTCTTAACAAGTCTTTCAAATTCCCTCATTTTTTTGAAATTGATTGTAAGGTTATCGGGTTCTACGTTCCACAGGAACGAGACGTAGTCTAGAATCTCTTCTCCTAACAGTTCTTCCATTTTTAATGCTATCTCTATCGATGCTGACATTCCAGATTCGTACATCAGCACGGTCCTTCTTGTGATGCCTATAGCGCTGGCTATATCCCCCAGGGAGAGCATCCTTTCTGCTCTTATTCTTTTTAGTTTTTCAGAATCTATCTCAACATAGAATCCGCCAGGACCTGCCCTAACTGTCGGTTCTATTCCTTCCGTTAGATAAGAGATTAGCGTTTGCCTCGATATTATCGGGAGCGAATACCTGGTGTATACAACGCCGTCCTCTATCTTCTCTTCCCTATTTACAAGGCCTATTATAAGGGGGTGTGCACCTAGGAACTTGCACACAGCTATAATGGATTTAGAGAGCTCTTCTGTCATCTGCCCGACGTTGTTCATTACCTTGATAACCATTGTTTCATTGTTTCTTTTCAGGATAAGGTCAAATGAATACGACATATCTTCATCGGCACAGACTACGCTATACCCGCTTTTAATCGCATAACGCTTAATAGCCTGGACTGTTTCATTTTTGTTATCCATCTATTCCTTCAGACAATAAAATAAACTAAATATTTAAATACTACCTATTGCGAAGATCATCTATATCTATAAGGCTCACCAATTCAATTCCTTCGTATTCTAGGGCCTCTTTTGCCCCCTCCTTCCTGTCAACAACTACGACGACCCTGTCTGTCCTGACATGAAGGTCAGCGAGCTTCTTCACTGCCTTCAATATCGTATTCCCCGTTGTGGTCACGTCTTCCACGAACGTAACGGTTTCGCCCATTTCCACCTTACCCTCCATCCATTTCTCAAGGCCGTAATCCTTTCTATCCTTTCTGACTATTATAAGATCTTTTCCGGTTTCAAGGGAGACCGCCACTCCCAACGGAACAGCGCCAAGCTCTACTGCTGCCACCTTATCACCCGATATGTACTCTGAGGCCATCTTCGAGATCTCTCGAAGGAATTTTGGTTTTAGAAGTGCGGATTTCACATCAACATAATAGTCCGACTGCCTTCCAGAGGATAGTGTGAATTTACCGAATACTATGTTACCATTTTTAATTAAAAATTCCTCTACATCTGTGTTTCCCATTTATACACCTTACTTCGTATATCAGGAATCCTAAGTAAATTTTACTGTCCACCCCATGGGAAAATATTATTATCAGCACACCATAAACCATTCAGCCGCTGTAGCTTAGTTGGTAGAGCACCCGGCTGTTAACCGGGAGGTCACCGGTTCGAGCCCGGTCAGCGGCGTAAAATTTTAACTAGCTTTCGTTACGCTCCCAAACTTTTCGGAACCTAATTAAATTAAGAAATCAGTAAGAAAGAATGTATCTGCTGAAATTGCAAATGTCGAGACTGATTCCATCTAGATGGAACAAATTTCTTCTCCGATAGAAATTCACTAGAAGGCTTCAGATCCCTCATCAAAAAATGATTCCTATTCATAGATTACAAAATTTTTTAGATCATAAAAAGTAAACAAATCTGAAAACCTTTAGGAAAATGAATCATAAAACGCGATCCTAGTAACTTGTCGAGTATTATTAACCCCCTTAAAATCAGTAGATATATTAAATTAAAATTAAATAATCCTTTATTAACAATATTTTATCCTTGTAAAAATCTGACCAATTTATAGGAAAAATTAAACGATTGATTCTTGTCAAATTACGTTTACATTCTGCTGACCTGATATCTACCAACCCAGAGGGAAATGATGAAAACACGTTAAAACTCTTTTAGCCAAGAATAATGAGTGTAGAAAGTATTTAAGATGAGTGTAGGACAACAATTTTCATCCCGTTCTTGGTTTACGCGCATCAAAAGCTTTAGAAAAACAGAGATATAAATAAAACCGAGAAAAGTTAGATTTTAGATATTAATATAAAATTCCTAAACTATATTTATGCGTTCGGCAATTTTTATTGTGAAATTTCACCGAAACAAGATCTAACGCATAAATTTCACTGAGCTGACCCCTTATCCTTTATCTTGTTTAATTTTTCTTTTGTACATATAAGTTGCAATGCCAGCAATTATAATGATCGGTACGATGATATAAATAAAAGTAAATGAGATGTGGCTAGACATATGATGCGTTTCATAATTTACAGCTACCAATACGAACATAGCAGAAGACCAAGTTAGAGGAGATGTTGACGGAAGTGGAACTCCCGAATGTGGATCTAAAGCTTCTGGCAAAAGACCAGATTGAGAATGGGATTGCGCCCAATTCATTAATGAGAGAGCTCCGCTATTGTTTCCGACTGTTTCGTCATAGAATGCTTCAAACATTGTTGTTATTATCCAAGGAGGCATTGGGCCACTGCTATCGTCTGGATATCCTTCAAAATGATATGTATCTCCATAGAAACGGGCTAGACCACCTTCCACTGAAAGATTAGCTATGGTATGTGAAACTATTCTTTTTGCCTCTGCTGAACTTGGACTGATCAGTCCCATTGCGATAGGAAGAAGAGAAGATGAATCATAAATGTCAAAAGGATATGGATAACCAGGATGACCGTTTTCAGTCGTTGGTGTTGCGTATTCTGCAAATATCGTGTCATCCCTTTGAGTGAAGTATTTCAATATGTTTGTTTTGAGAATTGTAATATTCGACGAAATGTTGTTTGTATTTAGCCCGAGAATCGAATAAAGATGTAATATGTCGCTCATTCCTATTTCATCTATAGCCTGTGTCCAGAAATTATAAGCATAAACATCTTCCCAGATACTGTAATCCTCAGGTATTAGCCCGGTCTTTGATATGCTTTTCTCTTCCCATTTCAAACTGTTGTTAACGGTATTTAAGAAAGGAATAACAAGTGATTTATTACCCGTAATTTCGAATAAATCGTAAATACCTATCTCAAAAAGACCAACGCTATCGTACTCAGGAGAAATCCAGGATGTGTCTGGTGCCCCTGTCCAAAAATTAAATCTTGTTTCCCAGGTCCCATTTACAGAGTTATTGCTCTGTTCATGGGACATCCAGGTCCAATACTTGACGGCTGAATGTATATGTCCAGAATACATCATTGACATTGCAGCAAAAGATCCATCTCTCGCCCATGCATATAGATAGATAGGAGAAGGTGATGCCGTGAACTCTCCGTTCCATGGATTCTGGTCGTCTTTAACAAGAAGTAGTGACATATTATACTCTTCGTATAGGTTTGGGGGAAGTTTTACTCTTGAAGACGAATTTAGCCACTCACTGACCCTCTTCTCATCATTCGATATTATTTTTGAAATAGAGAGAAATGTTCCATTTCCAATAACTGTAGAAAGACTAGAACTTCCAGGTAAGTAATTTAGAGAGATCGAGATTATGCCAGACTTATTTTCAAATGAAATTGTTGCGTTGGTATAGGAAACAGATAAAATTGGGTTAGTGAATATTTTTATTTGATTCCCGTAATACTCAACTCTAGTACCACTGCTCACGTTAACTAAATCTTCAAAGTTTGTATACGAATCCTGTTTTATAAGGAGCTGATCACTTTGCGGTCCGTAATAAAGTAATTCACTAGTTTTCGCCTGTTTAATCTCTATTGTATTATTTTCATTAAGATTCGCCTCGGTGCTGACGTTCCCCTCATTAAGAGTTATGTATGCACTCGATAGATTTTCTTTTAACGAGAAATCATATATAACGGGGCTTCCGAATGCGGATATATAATTATCTTGAATCCCAGTATATACCAATATGGTCGAATTTACCCAGTTATTGAGCATCAAATATGATGGATATTGGGCATTGTTATCATTAGTACTTACATCGTCAACATATGGTTTAATATGAGAATTATTGTGGGTGATGTTGTTTATTTGAATACCTGCTACCATTAAAAGAAAAATACTGATAGCTATCGCGAGTAATTTAATAAAGCGATTTTTCACGGATATTCATTTTAAAATCTAATATGAGTTTTATGATCTTATAATTAACTTTATGAGATCTTTAAGTGCAGAATCGAAATATTTTATTTTTCTTTCATAAAGGAGGACTCCGAACACCCCCAATTTTATGAACTATTCTTGGCTAAGCGCTAAAACTGTGAAAATATTCGCAATATCACCCCTGAATGAACGTTTTACTTTTTTGATATTTAGAATTGCTGTTATACATTTATATTTATTAGAAAAGATTCTGAGAGAAAAAACAGATTACCCCTTATGGTGTTCCCAAGGTTTGGGAGAAGTAGAATACACTCTTCATTATTTCAAATGAATATTCAACTAAAGCTCTATTCCTTGATTCTCTTATTCATTATTGAATTTCTCAAAACTCAATTTCTTATTACATTTGAAATAATAGCATCGTATCCCTTATGCTTTGTTCCTAAGTAGCCCTTCTTTAGATTGATATTCCTTGTTTTGAAAGATTCATCTTATAACAGCATTCATAATGATCGTATAACGACGATACAAATTGGTAATTTAATGATAAGTCCATCTTGATATCTCACTGAATGTCGATTTATCCCAAGAGAGAATTAATTTTCAAAGTGAGAGAACTCCAG
>JAVYOD010000002.1:0-62075 GCA_038734825.1 Thermoplasmatales archaeon | reverse complement strand
AATATACACACATATAGATGATACAACCCTGAAGATGGGTTACGAGAAATTCGTACCGAAGTACTGAGATTTTCTGTTAACGCACTGTTTCCAATAAAATTTGAAAAATTTGGAAAGTTTTACGTTAAACAGCTTAAATAACACCTCAACAAGTTTGCAGACGTAATAACAGATTTTCGTTGATAATTTGAGATATCCAAGTAATGTTACACTTATCCATCAAATAAAATTATAACTCACACATGCATTCGCATAAACAGAAGGTGCTAAGATGGATGGGAAACATCAGGTTGCTCTTGAGGCATTAAAATATATAAGGGAGGGGAACGTAGTTGGCCTCGGATCGGGGACTACAGCATCTGAATTCATAAGAGAACTTGGCAAAAGTGCCATTAAGGATAAAATAATTGGAGTTGCGACCTCCACTTCTTCAGATAATCTCGCAAGAGAGCTTGGAATAAAAACTGTAGATATTGATGATGTTGATTGGATCGACATAACGGTAGACGGAGCGGATGAGGTCGATGGGGATCTTAATATCCTGAAGGGGGGCGGAGGGCAATTGACGAGGGAAAAGATGGTGTGGAAGAAATCTAGAAAGTATCTTGTAATTGTAACTGCTGAAAAACTAGTAGCACGTATTCCAGATAAGAGGGGAATACCAGTTGAAATAATTCATTTTGGTCATCGTACGACAATGAAGAACCTTGAACTCTTAGGTCTTCACTGCAAGCTCAGGGAGGGTTTCGTAACGGATAATGGAAACCTGATCTGTGACTGCACAGTACATGATCCTATAGATCTCTTATCACTTGAAGGAAAGATAAAAACAATTACAGGGGTTGTTGAGTCCGGTCTATTTCTTGGTGGCAAAAAAACTGTACTTGTTGCTGGAGAAAGTGGTGTAAGGGAAATCGGCGTCTAGGATCTCTTTGGGCCAGGGTAAAACTTTAAGTTCTTATTGACTAAACTTTTCCTGCGCCATTTTTAGAGATTTCCAGTTTCAATTGATATATTTCACGTGCAAAACTGTTTTCGCGAATCAGAACGTGGTCGCTGTAGGCAATGCTGTGGCAATTTTAAATCCCATTCTCAATAGGAAAAGTAATTCCTCTTTGCTCCCCGTTAAATTCTATTAAAATTATATATTAGCAAAACTATGAATGCAGTACCTTCTGCTCGCCTATATGTTTACGGAATTCTTTATCGTGTTACTAGAAAACTAACTCTTGAATCTGCCCAAGAACATTTTGCATGTCTGAGATTTTCTTTTTCTGTTCCTCTTCGAGCTCCTTGATTATTTCGTTGAATGGCTTTGCCAACCTATAACCGTGCACAGGTCTTCCTTTCCCCTCTTTTTTAATATCTCTCTTCATAATCCAGCCGTGCTCTTTTAGAATTCTCATCGCTATAGAGACCTCAGGCTGCCTAAGGTTGGCATTTTTCTCAATTTCCACCGATGTAGTCTCCTGCCTGCTTTTCATGTATACCAGAGCCTTGGAAACGTTTCTGGGAACACCCATCTGAATAAGTAAACCTGCGAGTTTCTCGTCCTCAGGCGTAAATGCTTCGGCCATACCATGGTTCATAAAAATTCAATATTTATATTTTATCAAATTTATTTAGTTGGCTTATAAGTTCGATGAAAACAGAACAAGTGGGTATATATCACCCTTTTAGGTCTTAACAAAGGAAATTTATATTTAATAAGGAAGATTAACGCTTACAGTCTTAAGAGGTTGTGTTGCATTTTTTTACATAAATAGATCATTTAGTCTGTCAGTGATTGTTTACAACATAAACCAAAGATACCAGACCCATTATAAAAAAAAATTAAGTACAAAGAGATGTAGTTATAAGCTACAGTGGTACTAATGAACGCAGATGATGAAGTAATCGATAGGCAGCTGGAGGAAATTCCTCCTGAAACTCTCGCAAGATTCGGGAATGATGAATTAAGGGCACGGGTCTTTATTGATAAATATGCTATGAGGGATCTGGATGGAAACCTCGTCGAAAAGGTTCCTGAAGAAATGTGGAGGAGAGTAGCCAGAGAAATAGCATCAGTTGAAAGTTCGTCGAAAGTATCTGAGTGGGAAAACAAGTTCTATTGGTTACTAGAAAATTTTAGGATGATACCTGGGGGAAGAATACTTTTTGGTGCAGGCCAGGATAAATACAAAAGGCGTGTTACATTGAATAATTGCTACGTCATTCCGATAAAAGACGATTCCCTCGAATCAATATTTGAATGGACAAAGGAAGCTGCAAGAACATATTCCCTCGGAGGAGGGGTGGGGACTGACATATCTGTGCTCAGGCCTAAAGGAGCACCGGTGAACAACGCGGCGCTAAGATCAACGGGCAGTGTTTCTTTCATGAATATAATGTCTGAAACAACTGGCACAATCGGACAAGCTGGGAGAAGGGGGGCACTGATGATAACAATAAGAGTAGACCACCCAGACATATTAGATTTCATAAAGGTCAAGCGGGATCTTAATAGGGTCAGATATGCAAACATTTCAGTGAAGATAACCGATGAATTCATGAAAAAAGTGGAGAATGATGAGGAATTCACGCTTTACTACGAGAGCGATAAGGTCAAGAGGATAGAGAAGAAAGTCAGAGCTAGAGCGCTTTGGAAAGAACTGGTCGATTCTGCCAGAAACTGGGCAGAACCAGGATTGATATTCTGGGACACGATGAAAAGGGAAAGTACGTCAGAGTACAACGGTATGGAGATTCTAACTACTAATCCTTGTTCTGAGATTCCCCTAGAGTCATATGGCGCCTGCAATCTGGGAAATATTAACCTTTCCGAATTCGTGAAAAATCCCTTCGAAGCTCCAGAAGTGAACTGGGAAGACTTGATGAAGGCCGTGAGATACACGGTGAGATTCCTTGACGACGTGGTTGACTACAACCTTTACAAACATCCCCTTAAACAGCAAACCGAGGAAGCTGCCAAGAGTAGAAGAATAGGTGTTGGCTTTACAGGACTCGCAGACATGCTTATAAAGATGAAGATAAAGTACGATACGCAGGAATCAATAGAATTTGTAGGATCGCTTTTCAAGAAAATCATGAATACCATATATGATGAGAGTGCAAATATCGCAGCCGAAAAGGGTACATTCCCTGCATTTGATCTAGAGAGTCATCTAAAATCCCCGTTCATTCAGAGGCTTGATCAGGATGTTCTCGATAAGATAAAGAAGGTAGGTCTTAGAAACGTTGCTTTGATAACAGTACCTCCTGTTGGGAGCGGATCCGCTTTAGCAGGCACTTCCAGTGGTATAGAACCTGTTTTTGCTTTCTCATATACACGGAGGAGCGAATCTCTGTCTAAACAGGTATTCAAGGTCTACCATCCCCTAGTTAGAGAATATATGGAGCTATATGGAATAAAAGACGAGAAAGATCTCCCTGAGTACTTCATAGAAGCACACAAGATAGATCCGATGTTCAGGGTTAAGCTGCAGGCTACTATACAGCGCTACGTCGATCATTCCATCTCTTCCACAGTTAATTTACCATCAACAGCCACTTCAGAGGAGGTAGGAAATATATATATGGCCGCCTGGAAGGCCGGCTGTAAAGGTATAACAGTTTATAGAGAAGGATCGAGAGAAGGAATTCTTCTCACTGATGAAGCTGTGCGAAAAAAGGAAAAGAAAGAATTTGAAAGATCGATGATTCTCTCAGGCAGAACGATAGTATTTCCTCTGCTGGAAACCGGTAAACTCTATACTACTATAAATTTCGACTCTGACGGAAATCCAGTGGAAGTGTTCGTTAACGTTGGAAAATCAGGATCTGAGGAAAAGGCATATTCAGAGGCGATTGGACGGTTGATATCATTATACCTGCAGCAGGGTGGAGATATATCACGTGTGATCAAAGCACTCTCCGGTATCAAAGGCAGAACAACAACGTTCTTGAACGGTACGAAGATAACTTCAGTGCCCGACGGAGTAGCCAAAGCTATCGAGCTAGCACTAAAGGGGGAACATCCCCAATCAACTCTTACTGGGGAATTCCTCGTTTCTATGGAAACTAACAAAAAGAAGGAAACCTCATTCCTAATGTGTCCAGAGTGTGGGAATGAGACCCTAGTCTTCGAAAACGGGTGTTTCACATGCAAGACATGCGGTTATTCAAAGTGTGAATGAGCAGTAAGACCGCCGCCGATAGAATTTAGCGTGATTAAGATCAATTATTATGAGATTTATCTTACAGGTTGGAGGCGCAACTCTTGATACCGAAAAAGTAATTGAGTTGGGAAATGGTCCAAATAGCCAAGAACAAGATTAATCGTTCAATTCTAACCATAATATTCTTAGCAATTCTATCTGTTTCTTCGGTAATATTGTTATTCCTGTTCTCATTTATATTATTTCTCCTCCACTATACCTCTGTGCTTAACAGCTTCGTAGGAACTCCTTTTACACTCTTCGTTTACATAGGGATAGGCATAACAGGAACTCTTCTAGTATTTTCAATCCTAAGTATGTTTTCCCGCATTGGGGTTCTTGATACAGTGAACGCAGGATCGAGTGGTGAAGAGGAAAATGAAGTCACAGAGAGCATGAATTTCCTAGACAAGGAGGAGAAGGAACTGATTGAAATGCTTGTCAAAGCCGGTGGTTCTATGCTACAGCGCGACATAGCAAGGTCGGGTGATTATTCCAAGGCTAAAGTTACCAGGATTTTGAACCGTCTGGAATCTAAAGGCCTCATTGTAAGGCTTAGGCATGGCTCTACCAATAAGGTCGTGCTGAAAAGATATTCAAAATCACAGTGAAACACGTTTCAACATACATTTAAATCTCTTTTCACCCATAAGTGATATTGCATGAGAAACGTAATGAAAGTATTCTGGGTCTTTGTTGGGTTGATTGTTTTCTTAGTAGTTCTGTCTGTTGTCCTAAGCGCAGCCTTTGTTGTAAGGTCTGCCGCTGGTCCTTACTATGGGCGGTACTGGATGATCGGGCCTCTCTGGGGATACGGTGGGATCCTTTGGATGAGTTTGATGATGATAGTACCATTCGTGCTCCTTGTGCTATTCGTTATCTGGATAGTGGACATAGCTACTGGAAGGAACGAAGGTTCTTCTGAGTCAAAAGAAAAATCAGCAATGGATATACTTGACGAAAGGTTAGCAAACGGTTCAATCACTAGGGAAGAATATGAAAAAATAAAAGAAGCGTTAAACAAGAAATGACATTTAGGTGAAAGGCCGATTTGTTTAAATATAAACATGTTTTGTCGAAACAGCAGAAGCTACACGTCTTTGGCGTTAGTGCCAGTGATGTTCCAGTGATTCTGGGAACATCAAGACGCAACGGCTTTGCTAAAGTGGTATAGATGGCAACTCCAAACCATTCGAGACATGGCTCTATGGGATACTATCCCAGGAAGAGGGCGAGCTCACTGATACCCCATATTAGGTCTTGGCCCGAAATAAAGGAAGGCCCGAGGCTACAGGGGTTCGTGGGTTTCAAGGCCGGAATGACTCACGCCCTTTTTGTAGATTATAGGAAGAGTAGCACGACTGCTGGCTCTGAGGTGGCATCTTCCGTGACAGTCATCGAGGTTCCTCCTATCAAAGTAGTAGGAATAAGGACATACGGAAATGGTCCATACGGAGAGTACGTTTTGTCAGAAACATTCGATCAGTCATCTATTAACGAACTCCGTAAAATAATGCCGATTTCTAAAGATTACAAGGCGAAAGAGATCAGTGAAAATGAAGTGTTTGACGTTAGAATAATTGCAATGATTCAAAATAACAGAGTTAAAGCACTTTCAAAGAAGAAACCGGACATAACAGAGATAAGGGTCGGTGGGGGTACGATAAGTGAGAGGATAAACTATGCTAAATCAATACTAGGGAAAGAGGTTTCATTCAATTCTTTCTCATCACCCGGAAAATTCGTTGATGTGATAGCTGTGACAAAAGGTAAGGGATTTCAGGGTCACGTTAAAAGGTGGGGTGTCAAACTTCTCCCAAGGAAGAATAGAAAGCACAGACGGATGATTGGTACCCTCGGCCCCTGGCATCCAGACTGGGTCAGAAACACAGTTCCCCAGGCAGGGCAGGTTGGTTTCCATCAGAGGACTGAGTTCAATAAGAGGGTTCTATATTACGGAAAACCACAGGAGAATCCAATCGTTCCTAAAGGTGGCTTCCTAAGATACGGGGAAGTAACTAATGATTATATCATACTCCACGGAAGTGTGCCTGGACCTGCTAAAAGGATAATTAAGCTAAGGGATCCGATCAGGCAGGTTGCACCTGATGTGGATAAAGTTTCACTTGCATATTTATCGCTTGAGAGCAAGCAGGGGGTATGAAATTGGCAAACATTCTCTCTCTTGATGGTAGGGTTCTAAGAACATTGGATCTCCCTGAAGCTTTCAGGTTCCCAATAAGGCGGGATTTAATACAGAGGTTCGTTAACGCCTATCTTTCCAATGGCAGAACGCCCTATGGTTCCTATTATTTTGCGGGTAACAGAAGGGTTGGTCACAATCTTGGACCCAACCACGGTATATCCAGATATCCGAGGGTACAGGGGACTACCAGGGGCGTTTTACTGAGCAATGCAAGGGGAGGACGCTCAGCGTTTCACCCCGTAAAAGAGAAGAATTGGTATATGAAAATTAATAAAAAGGAGAAAATGATGGCGAAGCTCTCCGCTCTCTCTTCAACGGCAGACCCTGAGATAGTGAGACAGAGAGGCCACAGATTCAATGTTAGCTCCCTCCCTGTTATACTTGAGGATGATTTTGAAAAGATTTCCAAGACCAGTGAAGTCGTTGAAGTTCTGAAGAAAGTTGGCGTGTACGATGATATTTTGAGATCAAAAGAGGGGACTAAGATTAGAGCTGGGAGGGGAAAGAGCAGAGGAAGGAGGTATATTACCCCAAAGAGTATTTTATTTGTAGTTAAGGACAAAAGCAATATATCAAAGGCTGTCAAAAATCTCCCAGGTACAGACGTACTAATTCCAAGCGAGATAAACGCCTACGTTCTGGCTCCCGGAGGTCACCCCGGTAGGCTTCTCGTAATGACGGAAAGTGCACTCGAACAGATCAGGGGGTGGAAGATATGAAAAGTCCGTATGACGTTATAATAAAGCCCTTCGTCACAGAAAAATCGATGCTTCAGATTGAAAAAAATAATACAATTTGGTTCATAGTAAATGAGACTGCAACTAGATTGGACGTAAGGAAGGCCGTAGAAGAAATTTCCGGAATGAAGGTGAGTAATGTGAATATACTGAGGGACAAGGAAGGAAAAAAGGCTATTGTTAAGATTTCAAAGGATTTTTCTGCGGAGGAGCTTGCCACTAAGCTGGGTATATTCTGAGGTGATCTTATGGGTAAAAAGTTGTTAGTTCAGAGAAGGGGTCGCGGCGGGTTGATGTACAAAAGCCCAAGCCATAGACATTATGGTGATATAAAGTACCCGAACACGAGTTCCTGGGAAGGGCGAGTTGTAAAACTGCTCCGTGATCCTGGTCACTACGCACCCGTAGCCCAGGTAAGGATGAATGATGATACAATAGTTAATTTTATAGCACACAGTGGGATGTTTGTCGGTCAAAAAATACAGGGCGGTAAAGATGCAGTTCCCATTGAAGGAAATACGCTGCCCCTTGGTCTAATTCCAGATGGTGCATTAGTTTATAACGTGGAAGTCAGACCTGGCTCCGGCGGAAATCTATCAAGGACCCCAGGTGCCTTTTGTACTGTTGTTTCCCATGGTGAGAACGTCACTATTAAACTTCCATCTGGAAAGCTCATGGATATTAAGCCATCTTGCCTTGCAACGATAGGAGTTGTGGGCGGAGGGGGGAGAAATGCTAAACCTTTCTTGAAGGCTGGTAAGAAGATACACGCATACCAGAGCAGGGCCAAGAGGCCATTCAGTGTGAGAGGTGTTGCCATGAATGCAGTAAATCATCCCCATGGTGGTGGGAACCATCAACACGTTGGAAGGCCATCTACCGTTGGGAGAAATACACCGCCAGGTAGAAAAGTAGGAAGAATTTCCCCTAAAAGAAAGGTGAGGAAGAATGCCTGAAGATAAGAGACAGAGATCAAAGAAAGCAATAGTTAGGTCTAAGAGAAAGGCGACTAAGGCAATAATAGAAAGAGGAAAGGAGATACTCTTTAAAGGGAAAACAATCGAGGAACTACTTGAGATGGATATGTCTGAACTGCTAAAGCTAATGCCAGCTAGGGCAAGGAGATCGCTGAAGCGCGGGTATAATATAGAGCAGCAGAGGCTACACAATAAGCTCCTTGAAAAAGATTCAGTAAAGACAAGGGTTAGGGACCTTGTCATTTTGCCGCAGTATGTTGGCAAAACAGTTTCAGTCCACAACGGGAACAGCTATCAAACATTCACTATCAAGGAAGAGATGATAGGTCATTACCTCGGCGAGTTTTCACAGACTCGCAAAGAAGTAAAGCACTCAGGTCCTGGAGTAGGAGCAACAAGGGGGTCGAAATTCCTCCCGCTTAAGTGAGGTCCTTAAAATGAAGTATGTATTAGAAACTGATGGGAAAAAAAGCGCTCGTGCCACTTCCATAAATACCCCTATTTCACCGAGGGATGCATTAGAAGTAGTTAGAACAATAAAAGGTATGAAGCTTGAGCAAGCAAAAAGTTATCTTGAAGATGTAATGTCTAAGAAAAAGGCCATTCCTTACAGAAAATATCTTGACTCCGTTTCTCACAAACGGGGTGTAGGTCCAGGTAGATATCCTGTTAAGGCAGTAAAGTATGTTCTTGAAACACTACAAAATGCGGAAAATAACGCAGAGTTTAAGCAGTTAGACACGGATAAGCTTTTTATCAAGAGTGCAGTTGCTCAGCCTGCACCTCCAATCAAATATTACACATTTAAAGCTTTCGGGTCAAGTGGGAAGTTCTACAGGGAACGAGTTCATATCCAAATAATATTGGAGGAGATGGAATGAAGGAACTGAAGTTTTTGCAGGAAAATATAAGGAGGCAGCTCATTAAGGAGTACCTAGTTCAAGAAATATGGGATGCTGGTTTCGGGGGGGTAGAGATACAAAGGACACCTCAGAATACTATTGTTCTCCTGAAGGTGGAGAGGCCAGGCCTCGTTATAGGAAGGAAGGGTTCAAAAATAAAAAACATGGAAATGACATTGGAGAAGAAATTCAATCTTGCCAGCCCTCTCATTAAGGTTGAGGGAATGCAAGAGCCTGGGCTTAGCGCCCAGATCATGGCACAGAAGCTCGCTAGATCGATTGAGAAGGGATGGCACTTTAGGAGAGCAGGTCATAGCATCCTCAAAAGGATAATGGATGCGGGTGCTAGGGGGGGTCAGGTCAGAATGGGTGGAAAATTAACAGGGGAGAGAGCTAGAAGCGTAAAATACACAGCAGGCAAGGTCATATCCTCAGGATATCCGTCGGAGTACATCGATAAGGGTTACGCCATTGCCATGACCAAGCCTGGGATAATTGGCGTCTCAGTCAAGATCCTGAGAAATGACGTTAAGTTGCCTGATGACATAAATGTTTCTAAGATTAAATTTGAGGAGGTGAGCAACCCTGGAGGAGCTGAAGGCGAAGGACATAAGGAAAATGAGTAAAGAAGAACTCAGGAAAAAGTATTTGGACATGAAGGAGGAATTAATGAGGGAAAGGGGTATTTCTGCTATGGGGGGTGCGCCACCGAGCCCAGGTAAGATTGAATCATTGAAAAGACAGATAGCAAGAATTGAGACTGTTATGAGGGAGACGCAAAGATGAGGGACGACAAGATTTTCAAGGAACTCACACCTCTAGATGAGATAGCAAGGGAGTCTCAGGTTATAAAGATAGAGACGGATAAGAGAAGGTACGGAAAGTTTGTCACTATCGTATCAGGATTTGATTCGCATACCGAAGATATAAAGGAGCTCGCTAAAACCTTGAAGAAGAAAACAGCAACGGGGGGAACAGTGAAGGATGAAAAGATAGAGCTTCAGGGGGATCAGAGGGAGAGGGTAAAAAAGGTTCTGGAGGAACTCGGATTTAAAGTTGAGGTGGAAAAGTGAATCCGTATTTGACAGATATCATAGGAGCTGATGTAGAAATTTTGAAACATACCGATAAAACGCTGATAGGTCTAAGAGGGACCTGCTTGGACGAGAGAAAAAATATACTGGTAATTTCCACAGAGAGGGGCAACAAGATCATTCCAAAGACGCGTGGAATACTGCTAATCTCTGAACGAGAGGTACCTATTGAGAAGATCAGGGTCAGACCTGAAGAAAAGATTAAGAGAGCAAGGAGGAGAGGATACAGATGAGAAATATAGGGATTGATGTTAAAGAGCCAGATGAAGAGTGCACGGACAAAAATTGCCCGTTCCACGGCGAACTAAATGTTAAATCCCCGATAATAGAAGGGAAGATAATTTCCATCTCCATGAAAAATACAGTTACGGTCCTTAGGGAGTATTTGAGAAAGAACGAGAAGTATGAGAGGTACGAGAAAAGGAGAAGGAAGTATCACGCTCATATGCCGCCGTGCATTCACGTATCATTGGGGGATAAGGTCAGGATTGCTTACGCTAGACCGATAGCAAAGTCAGTTTCATTCGTAGTCGTGGAGAAGGTGGTGTGAGAATATGAAGGGGCTGGCAGGTAAGCAAATCAGGGGTCTTCCCCTTGGTGCGAAGCTTGAATGCGCAGACAACTCCGGTGCTAAGGTGTTGTCGCTCATAAACGTTAAGGCATATCACAACACGAAGAGACGGGTTCCTGCAGCGTCTGTAGGGGATATGATAATCGCTTCAGTAAAGAAGGGTTCACCAGAGATGAGAAGGAAGGTTGTTTACGCTGTTGTCATAAGACAGAGGAAAACGTTTAGAAGGCAAGATGGACTGATGGTGGAATTTGAAGATAACGCTGCGGTCCTGGTTCAAGATAACGGAGAAACCAGAGGGACCGAGATCAAAGGTCCCGTAGCGAAGGAGGCAGCAGAGAGGTGGCCAAGAGTGGCAGCCCTGGCCAGCTCCATAGTTTGAGGTGGAATGATGAAAGATATTGTTATTCATCTATCAAAGGATCTAACTTCCCGTTACGGTATTAAGAGATTCCCTGTCAGAAAGGGAGACCTGGTGAGGATAGTTAAGGGAGATGGAGATAAGGATGAGAAGTTGAATGTAGTTGGAAAGGAAGGGAAGGTATTAAAGGTCCTCAAGAATGAAAAAAAGGTAGTGGTAGAGAATGTTAATATTTCGAAAGCAGATGGAAAAATGAAGCCGAGAAAGATAGATCCATCTGCGCTGATTATCACAAAAGTTGATCTCGAGGATAAGAGAAGAAAGGAAAGGCTCGCGAGACTGGCTTCTATAAGAAATAAGACCGTTGAAGAGGAGCCTGAATCATCTAATAGAAGCGAAGAGAAGACTGAAAACACTGAAAATTCAAGTGTGGATCAGGAGGTGAAATCCAATGAGTAAGCATCTCAAAAGGCTGGCCGCCCCGACAACTTGGAAACAGCCCAGGAAGAAATTCGTGTGGTCTGTCAGGGCCAGGCCTGGTCCGCATCCGAAGGACCAAAGTGTACCCCTAATGGCGATAATAAGGGATATAATGAATGTCGCAGACACATCGAAGGAGGCCAGAAACATAATATCTAGGGGGAAGGTGGAGATAGATGGAAAAGTTGTAAAGGATTATCAGAGGCCAATTGGTTTTATGGATGTTATCGCAGTGAAAGAGCTAGGAGCTTACAAGAGGGTTCTTCTTAACAAAAAGGGGTCAATGGTCCTCGCAGATATACAACCAGAAAGCGCGGGATGGAAGCTTGTCAAAGTCACGGGAAAAAAGATAATAAAAGGTGGCAGAATACAGCTTGCTACCCACGATGGCAGAGTTATAATCACACAGAACACAGGAATAAGAAGGGGTGATACCCTAAAGATATCAATTCCAGATGGAAGAGTGCTTGAAGTTTATCCACTTGCCAAGGATACTGCTATTTACGTGACCGGTGGTTCACATATGGGTACTATAACAACAATTAAGGATGTGAACATATCAAGAAGCTATCAGGAAAATACGGTTGAAAGCGTGGACAATTTTATGACTACGGTATCAAACGTCTTCGTCCTTGGAAAATCTAGGGCCGATATAGTTATACCCGGTGGTGAGTGACATGGATATGAGAGATGTAGTTATAGATAAAGTAACTGTGAATATAGGCGTGGGAGAAGCGGGTGAAAAGTTAGAAAAGGCGAAGACTGTACTGAAATTACTCACAGGTGCAGAACCGATAGTCACTCAAGCAAAGAAGACAAACAGGGAGTTCGGTATAAGGAAGGGGCAGGATATAGGGGTAAAAGTTACATTGCGAGGGGAAAAGATGGACAAATTTCTAAGAGCGGCGCTTTGGGTCAAGAATAACAGGTGTCTCAGTTATTCATTTTCAAACCAGGGCAGTTACAGTTTTGGGATATCGGATTACACTGATTTCAAAGGCATGAAATACAATCCTGAGATTGGGATATTTGGCATGGACGTCGTAATCACGTTCAAGAGGAGGGGTGGCTATAGAATATCAAGAAGGAGGCTCCGGCGACATCCTATTCCAGTAAAGTTCAGGGTCACAAGAGATGAAATTATGGATTTTATGAAGAAGAATTACGGGGTAGAAATTGTGGAGGTATCTTGATGGCTCAGAACAAGCTCAGTCCGAAGAAAAAGTATGGCAGGAAGGACGGATGCGACAGGTGTGGCAGAAAGCGGGGAATCATAAGACGCTATGGTCTACACCTGTGCAGGCAGTGTTTCAGGGAAATTGCGCCTGAATTGGGTTTCAGGAAATTTTCGTGAGGTGTTAAGATGGGAGATACATTAAACGAGGCACTGGTGGCAATTCGTAATGCAAGCAAACTAGGGAGGGAAGAGGTAGATGTAAAAGCATCCAACCTAGTGGGCCGTGTGCTTAAAATATTCCAGAAGTACGGTTACATTGAGGAATTCGAGTATGAAGAAAATGGAAGGGGTGGCCTGTTTCATGTTCGGATATCTAAAACTATAAACAACTGCGGTGTAATAAAGCCAAGATTTTCAATAAAAAAAGATGAAATGGAAAAGTGGGAATCAAGGTACCTTCCAGCTCAAGATATAGGTATATTAGTAATCACAACTACAGCAGGGGTTGTAAGCAATTCTGAGGCTAAGAAAAAGGGCATAGGGGGGAGGGCACTTGCATTCGTCTACTGAAACGCCAATTAAAGTTATCTCTCTAGATATACCTGAAGGTGTGAGCGTTGCTCTTAATAACTATTCTCTCGAGATAAAAGGTAAAAAAGGTCAGGTGCTCAAGAAATTCAAGAACGAATTTGTTAAGCTCGATGTAAAGGATAATAAAATCAACATATACCTCTTGAGGGAAAAAAGGTCTGATCTCGCAATTGTCGGAACCTGGAGGAGTATCATAGAAAGTGCTTTCATTGGCGTAACAAAGGGATTTGTATATACAATGAAGATAGTATACGCTCACTTTCCGGTCAAGGTTACTGTTAAGGGAAATCAGGTTATGCTGGATAACTTTTTGGGAGAGAAAAGCGCTAGGGTGATTTCCGTACCGAGTGAAGCGAAAGTTTCTGTTAAGGGAGACATAGTGACCATAGAGGGGTGCGACCTCGAAATCCTTGGAAATGCCGCAGCCAAGATAGAAAGGATGAGCAAGATAAAAGGGTTTGATCCCAGAGTATTCCAGGATGGGATATACATCGTTAAAAAAGGTGATATAATTGAAGGCTAATCTGGATAAGGACGCTCAGAGACTCTTAGATATAAGGAATAAGATGAACAGGAAGAGACCAGAGTTCCATAGACAGGAATGGTTCAGATATAAAAAGTTAGGAGACAGCTGGAGAAAACCCAGAGGGAAGCATTCTAAGCTGAGGGAAAAGAGAGGTTACAGGCAGGCATTTGTGGATTCGGGCTACCGTGGCCCCAGGAAGGTCAGGGGGCTACACCCATCAGGCTTTGAAGAGAAATATGTTACTAACGTTAAAGACCTAGAAGGGATTGATGTGACAAGGCAGGCTGTTAGGATTAGCTCAACTGTGGGACGGAGAAAAAGGATCGAGATACAGGAAGTAGCTAAGCAGAGAGGAATAAGGATTCTTAATGAGGTGAGATAGATGGTTACATTGCTGGCCCAGAAAAGAATGGCTGCGGAGATTATGAAGGTCGGAATGAGTAGGGTGTGGATGGATACTAAAAGCATAGAAGAAATTTCAGAAGCCGTCACCAAAGATGATGTCAGACGCCTGATAAAGAGAAAAGTTATACAGAAAAAACAGAAGAAAGGAAATTCAAGGGGAAGGATAAAAGAAGCGAAAGCACAGAGGAAGAAAGGAAGGAGGAAGGGACAAGGCTCCAGGAAAGGTACGAGAAATGCAAGGGAGCCGAGAAAGAAAAGGTGGGTAAAGACTGTAAGAGGAATGAGGACAGCACTTAGGGAACTCCGGGACTCCGGAAAAATATCAAGAAAGGACTACAGAAGTTATTATCGAAGAATTAAGGGTGGAATATTCAGGAGTAAGGCTGACATGCTTCTACACATGAAAGATGCTGGTGTCCTGAAAGGTGGTTCCACATGACCAGATATGTGATGCCTTTAAAAAGGAGACGCCTTATGAAAACAGACTATTCCAAGAGGCTCGCACTAATTAAAAGCGGTATACCTCGGGCTGTTATAAGGAGGTCACTTCAGCATTCCCTCGTAAATATAACGGAATTCAACGAAGATGGTGACAGAGTACTTGTACATGCATCTACTATTGATCTAAAAAAATTTGGGTGGAAGGCCCCCACAGGCAACACACCTGCAGCTTATCTAGCTGGATACCTTGCAGGTCTGAGAGCAAAGAAGAAAGGAATAGAAAAGGTAATTGTTGATCTGGGAATGCAGAACGTTGTAAAAGGCTCTAGGTTAGTAAGCTGCGTCAAAGGACTGAGAGATGCGGGTCTTATAGTTCCATTTGACGAAGAACTGTTTCCAGATGAATCAAGGATACTCGGGAAACATCTAAGAACCGTGGATGAGAAGGGAGTTGAAGAGGTTAAGAAAATGATGGAGGGATCACTGTGACGAAAGAAGCAATTGAGTGGGTTCCAAAAACTAGGCTAGGTAAGATGGTGAAGGAAGGGCAGTTAAAATCAATCGCTGAAGTGATTGCGATGCACGTTCCAATAAGGGAACCAGGCATCGTCGATGCTCTTCTCCCGAATCTGGAGGACGAAGTAATTGAAATAAAGATGGTACAGAAGATGTCAGATTCTGGGAGGAAGGTAAAATTCGCTGCAACTGTTGTGGTTGGTAACAGGGATGGATATGTTGGCATGGGCCACGCTAAAGCAAGAGAAACGGGGGATGCTATCGAGAAGGCAATAGAAAACGCTAAATTAAACATAATAGAAATAAAGAGGGGTTGCGGATCCTGGGAATGCGGGTGCGGAAGAAGCCATACACTCCCCTTTGAAGTTATGGGAAAATCAGGCTCGGTTAGAGTATACCTGAAACCAGCCCCACAGGGAGTGGGATTGGCTATAGGAGATATACCAAAAAAGGTACTTGCTATGGCCGGCATTCAGGATACCTGGGGGTTCTCAGAAGGTCATACAAAGAGCACAGTCAATTTTGCATACGCAACATTTAATGCGCTTAAAGAAACTGTGAGATTTAAGATCAACAGCAAGTTGGTGTTAAGTACCCCTATTTATAAAGGAGGTGTTATGAGTGTTAGCAGCAATCAAAATCAGGGGAAGCAATAAGACTGAAATTGGAATAAAAAAGGCATTCAAGGAGTTGCGCCTCAACAGGAACAACCACCTAGTCTTAGTAGATCAGTCTCAGCTAGGTCAATTGAAGAAAGCGAAGGATTACATAACTTGGGGAGAAATTGATAAGGAACACCTCGTGAAGCTTCTAAAGGAACGGGGCGAAATGGTAGGCGGTAAGCCAATCTCCGATAGTATTTTAAAGGAACTTGGATTCAGTTCGTTTGAAGAAATGGCATCCAAGTTGATTGAAGGTAACCTGAGAATCAAAGATATTCCAGAGATGAAACCGGTGTTCAGGATGAATCCGCCGAAGGGTGGTTATAGATCGACGAAAAGGCCGTATTCAATGCGAGGAGACCTTGGTTATAGGGGGAATGCGATAAACAACCTCATAGACAGAATGCTGGAAGGTGGTGAAATTGGTAAAACCAAAAACTAAGAAGTACCGGGGTACTCTTTATGGAAGGGGAAAGAAGGCCGGAAGGGGAAAAGGTAAGAGAGGAGGAAGAGGTATGGCTGGTCTCGGAAAGCATAGATGGATATGGATGGTTAAGTACGAGCCAGACCACTATGGTTCTCACGGTTTCGTCAGGCATGCTCAGAAAAGGGAAGTTGAGGCTATAAACGTTGGGGAACTGGACAGGTCATTTAACAAATTGGTTCAGAATGGGGATGTAAAGGTAGAGAATGATAAGATTATTCTGGACCTGAGGAAAATGGGTTACGGAGTCCTACTCGGAGGTGGCCAGGTCGGCAGGCCTTTTCATGTATTAGTGGATAGGGCGACCGATCGCGCTATTGAGAAAATAAGGAGCGCGGGGGGAGAGGTAGAAATAGATGGAGATAAAGAGGAATAAGTTCACAGCGCTTCCCCTGATCTTACTCTACGCTCTGAATGTATATATCCTCTACAGATATTCTCATTACTCTATAGGTGTTACAGTAATTGAATCTCTATTCTTTGCTCCTCTATATTATTTGATATACCTCCTTGTGTCTTACAGGGGGGAAGGATCAAAACTTTACGGATGGAAGAACCTTGTTGATAGGCTACCTGCCGTAAAGAAACCCGGGAGACACGTAAGATTCAAGGAGAAGTTCCTGTGGACTGCACTAGTCCTCATAATATACTTCATCCTGTCAAACATATTCATTTATGGCCTCGAAAAATCACAGATTGTTGATGTTTTTGCCTCATTTAGATCGATATTTGCCGGACAAGCAGGTTCGATTCTTGATCTCGGCATAGGCCCTATAGTTACTGCAAGCATAGTGATGCAGCTCTTTGTCGGTGCCAAGATTATTAATATAGATCTGACGAAGTCAGAGGATAAAGCTCTGTATCAGGGAGCCCAAAAGCTTCTCGTGATAATCATGATCTTTATCGAGGCAATACCACAGGTATTCGGTTATTTACCTCCTGATCCAGCTATAGTTTCTGCCCTCAATTCAGCGGTACCTGGATACGGTCTTATGCTTGCTAGGATCATAATAGTTCTTCAGGTCTTCATGGGTTCCTATCTCCTTTTCCTCATGGATGAGGTAGTCTCCAAATGGGGGATAGGCTCCGGAGTATCTCTGTTCATTGCAGCAGGGGTTTCGCAGGCGCTCGTGCTCGGAACTCTTAATTGGGTTCCTATAACATCTGGTCAAGCCCTCTCAATTTTAAACCCGCCGTCTGGAGCACTCCCTAAGACGTTCTACCTTCTGCATCAGTTCAGCTCTGCTCAGCTCTTCTCCGGAGGTCTCGAGCGTATAATATTCTCACCGCCGAATCCACTGATAGCGCTGATAGGTACAATTTTCATATTCTTCCTTGTCGTCTGGGCTCAGTCTGTAAAGGTGGAACTTCCGCTCGCTCATGAAAGGGCAAGAGGGGCCAGGGGGAGGTATCCCATACAGCTAATGTACGCATCTAACATACCAGTTATTCTCGCTGCAGCTGTTCTTGCAAACCTCTCTATGTGGTCTCTTCTATTCTGGACAAATCCAACTCTGGCCAAGGTGCCGATTCTCGGTCACGATTTCTTCTTTGGTGCTTATCCCTCCGCATCTCTTGCTCAATCACTCAACATACAGCAGACAACCCCCATAGGGGGTCTTGCTTGGTACCTCGCCAACCCAAATGGGATTGCGAACTGGCTTTTCCCAATGCTTCAGCCATCAGCATACCAGCCAGAATTAATAAATCATACCCCGTGGGAAATGGGTGTTCACGTTCTTGCCTACGTTGCATTCATGGTGGGTGCCTCTATAATGTTCGCCAAATTCTGGATTGAAACAACTAATATGAACTCTGAGGGGGTGGCTAGGCAGATACAGAGTTCCGGCATGCAAATCCCGGGCTTTAGAAGGGACCCGAGAGTTCTGAAGCGTGTCCTTGATAAATACATACCTGCGATAACAATATTCAGCGGGGCTGCAGTAGGGGCGTTGGCTGCCTCAGCTGATCTTATAGGTACTGTTGGCAACGCCTCGGGGACAGGTGTTCTCCTTACGGTAGGTATTGTCATACAGCTATACCAGGCAATGGGAAAGGAACAGCTAACAGAAATGTATCCGTTCATGAGAGACTTCTTCGGGGGGTTGTAGTTGAAGGTCATCATAGGTGGTATACCTGGCGTGGGAAAGACGACTGTTCTTAAGGGCCTTAAAGACTCCGGGATCACCGTTGAGAATTACGGAGACATAATGTTTCTTGAGGCAAAGGAGAGGGGGTTCGTATCATCTAGGGACGAGATAAGGAAGCTCTCAGTAGATTTGCAGAAGGAAATACAATTGATGGCTGCAAGAAAAATTTCATCATTTAAGGATATTGTCGTGGACACACATTTCTCGATAGTTACAAATTCGGGATATCTTCCAGGTCTTCCGTATAGTATTTTGAGTATTCTGAATCCAGATCTATTGATATCGATAGAGGCAGATCCTCTAGAGATATTTGAAAGGCGAAGGAAGGATACAGAAAGGAACAGAGATAAAGACACCCTTGAAAAGATAAGACAGCATCTCGAAGCCAATAGGAATTATGGTTTTTCCTACTCCGCCCTCACAGGAGCACCACTGCTTATTGTGCTCAACGAGGATGGTAAGGCTGAGGAAGCTACTAGGAGAATAATTGAAGCAATAGCTGGAGGAGGTGGAAAATGAGCGATAAACCAACATCCAGGTCAAATGTTCCACAGAGACCCCAGCCGACTGAGGAAGAGCGCCAGGCAATGCAGTCCACGATGAGGACGCAGATGCTATACTTTGTAATCATGATACTCCTCCTTTTCGTATACACAGTAAAAGGTCTGAGAGATATATTCGCGATTCCCATGACGTACATTCTCCAGCCAATAATTGGATTTAACTACTCTGAACCTATTTTTACCATATTAATAGCTTCTCTTGTAACTGGTTTCGTGAACACAATAGCTAGGCACTTTTATACCGATTATTTTGGAATCGCCGAAATACAGTTCAGGAACAGGAAACTTTCTGAAAGATACAGGGAAGCAATAAGAACAAGGAACAAGAAAGAGCTTGACTCTATTAGGCTAGAGCAGCAACGCTACATGCAACAATCTATGAAGTATACAACACAGCAGATGAAGCCAACATTCGCCACGCTTATACTAACTGTGTTTATTTTTGCTTGGCTTATAGGGTTTATGGCTCATGCTGAAACGCTTCCAAGTATAATGGCAAGATCTCCTTTCGGGACAGGAAGCTTAATGCATTTATATTTCGGCTTTTACGCCTGGATTGGTCTGTATTCACTTTTTTCAATCGTTTTTACATATCCTTTTCAGTATGGTCTTAAGATGCTTTACCTAAGAAGAAGGGTTAGAAATGAGGATAACTATATCGGGTCCTCCGGGTAGCGGTAAGACAACTGTGGCAGAAATACTTAGTAACAGACTCTCCATGGACCTAGTTGTTGGAGGCAAAATATTTAGGGAATGGGCTGAAAAAATGAAAATCAGTCTTTCCGAGCTAGGCTCAATTGCAGAAGAACAAGATAAAATTGACAGGTCAATGGATGATTACCTACTCACCGTCCTGAGGCAAAAGGATAATATAATCGTTGAATCGAGACTTGCAGGCTGGCTTTGCTATCTTAACGGAATAGAGGCATTCAAGGTGTTTATAGATGCGAGGGAAGATGTGCGTATTGCGAGGATAACTTCATCCATGAAAGAAAGATCGGGTGAGAAGGGAAGAAACGTACTGAATGAAACCAGGGAAAGGGAAAAGAGCGAGGCAGAGAGGTATCGCAAGTATTACGGCATAGATTATTCAGATAGATCTATCTATAATAGCGTTATCGATTCTAGTAACATAAGTGCTCAGGACGTTGTGGAGGTGATTATCTCTGCCCTGGGTGTTTGGCAAAAGTCCAGAGGAACGTAGCATTGAGGAAAGGCTGTCTTATGGTTTCATAGTTATTGACAAACCCAGGGGGCCGACATCCCATCAGGTTTCTTCATGGGTTAAAAGTATAACTGGTGTTAACAAGGCAGGCCACGTTGGAACATTGGATCCAAATGCAACCGGAGTTCTACCTGTTGGGCTTGAGAAGGCAACAAGGCTCGCAGATTTCTTACACGAGCAGGGGAAGGAGTATGTTGCCTTGATGATATTTCATCAGAACATTGAGAGGGAATCTGTCCAAGAGATGATGAAGGAATTTACCGGAGAGATCTATCAGTTTCCACCACTGAGGTCTGCGGTTTCAAGGAACCTTAGAAAGAGAAATATTTACTCCCTCAAGCTAATGGAGATGAATGGCCGCTACGCTCTTTTCAAAGCGGAGGTTGAATCAGGGGTATACATAAGAACGCTGTGCCGAGATATAGGAGACGCCCTTCTCGTTGGAGCCAACCTTGTGGAGCTTAGGCGTACTAGGAGTGGGCCTCTTGACGAGTCTTCCATGGTCACGCTGCAGAAGCTTAAGGATGCTGTAACATTATATAGAGAGGGAGATTCAACAATGCTCTCATCCATTATAATAGATCCTGAGGTGGTCACGAAAGATTACAAAACGGTAGTGGTGAAGGAGAGTGCAATTGACGCCATGGCACACGGTGCCCCCGTATATAGAGCCGGGATAATTCAAGATGACGGAGAAGGCAAAACAGTCAGGATAATGAGCCCAAGGGGAGAACTTCTGGGGATGGGAGTCAGGATGGGGGAGAATGTTAAACCCACAGTCGTCCTCATAGATAAAGGTGTATATCCGAAGGGCTGGAAGAAAGGTAGTGGAAAATAAATTAATAGAATAGATATTAAGAATATATGTATAATGTCCTTGTCCCTGTACTCATAGCGTTAACTGTAGGCTATCTTGCCACGCTAATAGCCAGGGTCACAGGAACAGTTTACATTCCTTATCTCCTCCTCCTCGGTATACTTGTTGGTCCGGTTTTCTTCTTCATAAAACCGAATGAAGCAGCATTGCTCTTTTACAATTACGTTGGTCCAATAGGTGCCGCTTTCATCATTTTGGCAGAATCGAGCAAGATTAACAGGTTCGTCCTGAGGAGGGTCATAAAGCCGCTATCCCTACTTCTAACGTTCGTTCTCTTCGTGACCGGTATTGCGACCGGCATAGTTGTTATTCTGGTATTAAGAACCCCAATATGGGTAGGATTTGTTATAGGCGCGATAATATCATCGACAGATCCAGCATCTGTCATTACATCGCTAAAGAAGAGTAAAATACCAGAAACTCCGTCTACGCTTTTAGTATCTGAATCAGTCTTCAATGATCCATTTTCCTACCTTTTCCTGATCCTTGTTGTTTTGATCTTTTTTCCATCAAACATAGGGTTCATTCAATCATCTCCATTCAAGTTCAGTAACATTGCCTTGTATGTTATATTTACACAGGGGCTACTTCCTGTAACAATATCTGTTTCGCTTTTCGGTCTTCTATATCTGCTGCGAGCTAAATTACCTAGAACCTTCAGAGACTATTACACTGCCATGCTTCTCCTGTTTGGTCTTTCATCGTACACATTAGCTCTGGTTGCTGGTGGTTCAGGGTACATGTCAGCGGCCATATTCGGAGTTCTGTCTGGCAATTTTATGCCCCGCGATCCAGAGTTTGAGAACTACTCTATATTTATGGATAATATATCTTCATTTGCTTCGATATTGATTTTCGTGTTCCTAGGCGCTTCCATAGATCTTTCCGTCCTGGGGTCTTACGTAATAGCTGGTATAATTATTGCACTTGCACTCATATTTTTAGTCAGACCCATGGCTGTTATGGTTGCTGGTTCACTTGACAAAGATATGAATAAGGGGGACTTACTGTTTGTGGGCCTTGAGGGAACAAGAGGTGTATTTCCTGCAATACTTTCCCCAACGATCTTGATAGTCGGCATTGAGACAGGGAATCCGCTTTTCACTTTCTGGGGAAAGGCTATTGAAGCGATAGTACTTATAATTATATTCGTTTCACTCACAGTTCAGCCTTTATTAATGAAACGTCTGTATAAGGCTTTAATAAAGAAAAAATAGGCTTATACGTTCTCAAACTCCTGGCTTATATCTATGATCACCTGCTCCATTAGTTTGTCCATGTTCCTGGCCGAAAATTCTCTTAGCCCTCCCATTTCGCTCTTAACCTTCGCGATAAACTTGGCCCCATCTTTGAAAATGTCAAAATGGACAAGCAGTTCCTCCATATTGGGGGATAAAAAAAGTAATATAAATTCTTAACTGGAGCGAAAATAGTTACAACGAGGTTTTATCCAAAGTACCCAAGGTCTTCCCTTTTCTCCTCTGGCGGGGCTTCCATCATCCTACTTGTGATGTCCTCTATCTCCTTTATCTTCTCATCGAAAATAGAAACATCAGCGTTCAGCCCAAGGTAATCGACAACTACCTTCGTCACCTGCTTAGCCGATTTTGGATCTGTGAAGTAGCCTGAGGTTTCGCCCATGAGGCACACCCCTGGTATATCGAATAACTCATAGCCAAGTCCAAGGATCAAACCTGCGCCGCCGACGATACCGCCACCTGGCTCATTTTTAGAAAAGATAACACCGAGCTTCTCGACCTCTTCCTTCATATTCTCTGAAGTGTAGGCTCCCAGGACCCTTGGTATCTCCATAAGTTTCCCTATCTGATAGCCCCCAAGTGTAACGATCTTCTTTACATCAAGCTTCTTACTCAATTCCAGGACCTTATAGCAGATCTCATACTGACCCTGCGACGTTAGGCCCTGAAAGTCACCAGTGAATATTATCAGGTCTCCTTCTTTCCTCTTCTTGTAATAGAGTTCATTCCTTACTAGTCTGGCTGATGATTCCTCGCTTATAAGTACTTGTGGGGGCAGGTGCACGGAAAAAACGTCTGCCAGCTTTTTCGCCTTCAAGTTTTCTATTAGGAAATCTGCAGATATCTTCCCCACATTTCCTATTCCAGGTAATCCCACCAGAAGAACTGAATTCTTCAATTTTACATCCTCGACCAGTCTTATAATCACGCTATCCATCCGAATCACTCCTTTCCATACAAAATTCTCATTCTATACTTTCCAAACCTATCCTGGGGGGAGAATCTTGGGGGGAGAGATGAGATGGTTGCAGTGCCGCAGACAGGACATTTGGCATTCATTGTGTAATTACCGCACTTTGGGCATTTAAGAATAAGGGCTTTCATTGTTTCACCGGTCCCTCCCCAGTTCCACCGTTTTTCTTAATCTCAGAAATAATAGTTTCAGCTGTTTTCCTCATGAGTTCCTCAGCCTGCTTGATATCAGGTGCTTTAGCTACTATCCTGTAATGAGGGGCTCCTACATATGATATCTGTACGTTATCATTCTCCCCGGCCTTTAGCGCATCTTTTATAACGCTTATTCCCCTGCTAGAGCCATCTTTTAAAGTTATTATCCCCTTAACAACAGCAACAGGAGGTTTTAGATTCTCCTTTGCGTAATCAAGGATCATTTTTGCCCATTCAGCCCCTCTTGTTTCTTCAGCAAACTGCTGGGGGTCTGTAGAAGCTACCTCTAGTGCATAAGATAGAGAACCGAACCTGTCTTCAAGCTCGTCCATAACTTTTTCCATATCGAGTTTACCCTTGTTCTGAGCTGCTATATTCTCAAGGATTTTCCTAGACCTCTGTTCATTCTTCCATTCCTTAAGCTTCTCTCTCTTCTGATGATCGTTTACCCTTCTGAGAGAGAGATCGAATCTTCCTCTCGATGGATTTGCATCAAGAACCTTGCAGACTATCCTTTGGCCCTCTCTCACGTAGTCCCTGATATATTTTATCCACCCTGACGTGATCTCTGAAATATGGATAAAGCCCTCTTTGTTGTTAAATTCATCTAAGGTGCATACAACGCCGAAATCTCTTACCTCTTTTACTGTGCAAACGACAATGTCCCCCACTTCAGGGTTTTCTTTTCTCATTTGAATTCTCCCACAACTTCGCCGTTTACCAGGTATTTGCCCCCTGTGGGCTTTGCCAATACAGCGCCACACACCAGGCACTTTACCTCTGTAGATCCGCGGGAATATGTTATAGTCTCAGATCCACAGTCTGGGCACTTTATTTTAATGAACGACTTTTCCATACCTTTTAATTTAGTAAGCATTTCAAGCCTCAACCTCCTCAAGTTCGAACTTTTTAGCCCTCCAGGTAGGTGTGTGATATGCTTTTTTACACTCGAGGCATCTGTACCTTATGTTAATCCTCTTCGTCGGTTTTTCACGACCTTCATATACGGGCCTTGGGAACCCACCATAACCAGATGTAACCCGCCTGAATCTCCTCTGCCCCTTTCTCAACTCGCTGGCCTTCTTCTTCTTTACTCTCTCAATTTCTTGAAGAGTATGCCTCTTACAGAACGGGCAGTATCTTTTAACTTTTCTAGGTAGCTTCAATTATATCACCGGTGATGCGCACTAAATTGGGATGCTGTATTTAAGCATTTATTGCATTTCTCTGAACTATTTATTTGAGCGCTAAAAAGAGTCCTTACTTGTATTTTTAAATAGATCTAAAGCTATACTCCTTTTAATTTTTTGTTCCAGAGCGTCATTTAAAAAATACTTAGCATGAGAAAAATGAAAATGATCAGTGTTTCAAAATCGTAGCAGCAACAGAAATTGATATGAATAAGATGAATATAACGAAGCTCATGCTGGAAAAGGTTCCCCCAACATTCGACCTCTTAGGCATTGAGAAGGAAATATTAGACTACTGGGAAAGAGAGAATATAATGGAAGAATCATTCTCAATAAATAGGGGGAGGGAAAGATTTTCGTTTCTCGAAGGGCCTCCTACAGCTAACGGCCCACCGCACATAGGTCACGCAGAAACAAGAGCAATGAAAGATCTCTTCCTCAGGTATAAAACAATGAAAGGATATTATATCTATCCGAGAATTGCGGGATGGGACTGTCACGGTCTTCCTGTTGAGATTGAGATAGAGAAGAAATTGGGAATAAAGAATAAATCAGAAATTGAGAAGATGGGGATAGAAAAGTTCAATAGCCTATGCAAAAGGAGCGTATTTGAATATGTTAAGCTCTGGGAAGAGGCATCGAAGAGGCTAGCGTACTGGGTAGACTATAAGGACGCATACGTAACGATGAAGGATGAGTACATAGAGAGTGAATGGTGGGCTTTAAAGAAACTGTATGAAGACGGTCTCCTATTCAAGGATTTTAGGGTATCACCTTACTGTCCCAGGTGTGGAACAACACTTAGTTCTCACGAAGTCGCTCAGGGATATAAAGACGTAGAGGATTTTTCAATATATGTGCTATTCAAAGCGGTAGAGAAGGACGAATATTTTCTTGTTTGGACGACAACCCCGTGGACCCTTCCGGCGAACGAATATCTGGCTGTAAATCCAAATTTCACATATTCCCTAATAATGTTAAATGGCAAGAGGGTATGGGTTCAGGAGGATCGAGCTAAAGAATTGTTCCCAGGTGCTGAGATCATAAATAAAAGAATTGGCAGCCAGCTATCAGGAATTAGGTACGAACAACTAATGCCATATCTCAAGGTTAAAAAAGGGTTGTACGTCGTTTCTGCAGACTTTGTCACTAAGGACGAGGGTTCGGGTATAGTACATGTTGCTCCGGCATTCGGCGCGGATGACTACGCAATAATGAAGAGGGAAAAAGGGGAACTGTACATAACAGTTGATGAATCTGGAAAGATATCGCTAGATTGCCCATGGAAGGGTATGGACGTACAGACCGCAAGTGAAAGTATCATCCAGGCACTAAAAGAGGATGGAAAGCTTTTGAAAACAGAAAAGGCAGTACACACATATCCATTTTGCTGGAGATGTGATACTAGACTAATTTATTATCCAATTGAATCCTGGTACATAGGGGTTTCAAGGGTCAAAGACAAGATAGTAGAATACAACAAAAATGTGAACTGGAAACCCGACTACATAGGTTCAGGAAGATTTGGAAACTTCCTTGCCGAGGGGAAGGATTGGGCTCTATCGCGGAATAGGTTCTGGGGAACACCACTTCCCGTTTGGATCTGCAAGAACGGTCACGTTTTTGTACCCGGTAGCAAGAAAGAATTGCTGGAACATGCCTCATTCGTTCCTAAGGATTTCGAGCTTCATCGTCCCAAGGTGGATGAGATAGTTGTTAAGTGTGATCATTGCGGGGAAAATATGAAGAGAGAACCTTACCCAATAGATACCTGGTTTGACTCTGGTTCTGCATTCTTTGCCCAGTTTCATTACCCTTTTGAGAACTCCCAACTGTTCGAAGAAAATAATCCAATAGATTTTATCAGCGAAGCAATGGACCAGACAAGGGGATGGTTCTATTCTCTCCACGTTATATCTTCGTTACTGTTTGGCAGAAATGCCTTCAGGAATGTAGTAGTTATGGAATTCATCTTAAATTCCAAAGGAGAGAAGATGAGCAAGTCTAGGGGCGATACTGTGAATCCTCTGGAGATAATAGACCGTATAGGCACAGACTCACTTCGCCTCTTTTTCTTCCAGGGCCCGCCGTGGAAACCTAAGAGATTCACCGAGGAGGGTGCACGAGAGCTATCATGGAAAATGCTCGGAACACTGTACAACTCATACTTTTTATTCTCTACGAATGCTAACCTCGATAAATGGATACCTGCTGAAGAGAAATTAATGTCATCGCTAGACAGATGGTTAATCTCAAGGACAAACAAATGCATCTCTCTTGTAACAAGTCATATGGACAACTATGAGCCCCATCTTGCGCTGGAGGAGATCAAAGGCTTAATCCTTGATTTAAGCCAGTGGTATCTTAGACTGTCAAGGGATCTATTTTGGGAAAACGAGATGACGTTGGAAAAAAGGTCAGCCTACTACGCTTCATACTACGCCATAAAAGCCTCTCTTGCTCTCCTTGCACCATTCACTCCTTATTTCGCAGATTACTTGTTCAGGAAGATGACAGGCGAAAGATCTGTTCACCTAACCAGGTTTCCTTCAGCTGGGGAAATCGATGAAAACTTAATAAAAGAAATGGAAGTTGTCAAGGAGATCGTGGAGACAGGTAGGAGGGTAAGACAAAAGAATGGCCTAACCCTTAGGAGGCCAGTGAAAGAGATCGTTATCACGGATAGCAAATATTCAAAAATAGTAGAAGAGTTCAAAGATATCATAAAGAAGGAATTGAACACAAAGGAACTTAAGATCGGCAAACTGGACAATTACGTGAATGAACGTTTCATTTTAAAGAAAAGCGTTGCAGGAAAGATGTTTGGCAAGCATCTCAAGGATGCTGAGGGGGAACTGTCTCGGCCAGAAATTCAGGAATCCTTAAGGAGAAACGGATCAGTTACAATACTAAATAATACGATAAAAATCGAAGATGTTGATGTTGTTAGGGAACTTAGACAAAGTTATGTTTCAGACGATGCTTCGAATCTAATCCTTCTTGTTAACAAGGAAACAGATGAAAAACTGATGATGGAGGGTCTTGCGAGAGAAATAGTCCGAAGAATTCAGAGCATGAGGAGACAGATGAATCTAGAGTACACGGATAAGGTTATTTTTGAAGTATCCGGTGATCCACTTTTGATCAAGGCATTTAACGAATACTCCAGCTACGTTCTGGGTAACACTCAGGGTGAGGTAGGAAATGTTGAAGGTGGGTTCGAATCGGAGTGGGATATCTCTGGTATGAACATGAAGATCAAGATGATGAGAAAATCTTAAAGGAGTGAGTCACGTATTCCTATAAGTTCTTCACCAACCCTTACAACCTTTATTGACTCTGATTTTTCATCATTTATTATGGCTTTCTCCTTAAAATCGAACGGATCCATAATGTACGCAGTATTTCCCTGCCTGTAGAGCACCCTCGCCTCCCTTATGTGCTCCTTAGCTGTGAATACGGAATAACTTTTTAGATCCCTGAATTTCATAATCCGAGGGGAGCCGCTTTTCAGGTTGAGAAGTACCAACGTCTCTCCCTTGATAAGCTTCACGATAAAGAGCTCGTTTTCTAGCTGTACCACATCCCCTCTCTTGAAACTCGGAATTCTTATTGAAATAGTGATCCTATAAAGTTCGTTACCATCCTTTAATCCAACAAGGTGTGAGGTCTCCTTAGTTGTTCCACCGAATTTTTCGATTACTTTCTTAGCTGCAGCTCTAGCAAACTTTTTGTCAGAAAGGAGAACATCATAACCCTCTTTCTTCTTATCTACCCTAGTTATAAAAACTTCTTCAGACTTCGAGGCTTCTACAAGAGAGCCTAGATAATCAATCGCATTCTTCTCTTCCCCGGATCTGCCTCTTATCTGTATCGTTGCCTCGTAATAGTTGCCAAGCCTCCTGGTGCAGGTTGGACAAGTAGCAGATGAAATTTGAATAATTAGTTCTCCCGTAACATTCTCATCGTTTTCAATTAATTTGCCTGAGTATGACACCCTAATATTTCTCTCATCCCCAGACGTAGTAAATCCTTCAACGGAAATGCCCATGACCTTCTTCAAAACTGATTTTGGAACATCTAATCTGTCTATATCATCCCAGTTAACGTGCATCACCCTTCCACAGTTTGGGCACTTTTTAATTTTGACCTTAACCGGACCTGTGTTTTTGTTTTTCGGCCTTCTGCATTCTTCGCATATGTAGTTCCCGTCAGCAGTTTCATTACCACATATAATGCATTTCGTAATCTTTAATTAAATTAAGAGTTAAATCATTTTTCATTTTCTTTCGATCTTCTGACCTCATTTGGATTATCAAAGTGCTCCCTAAAATACACGCAATTTTCCCTTCCCTTACATGCGAGGAGATTTAACTTCCAGCACCCTTTGTTATCTAGATATACGCATTCATTTTCCATTGCGTTGAAAATACCCCAAACATCACATTCTTCCTCAATGCATCTGTAACCGGGATACTTGTAATGACATACCCCTTTAAGGTCTGAGAAAACACACCTCACCACTAACCATGCTTAACTGTGATAAAAATAATTTTAAATCAAATAGCTAATTAAGGCCGCAGCCTCCTGATGGTTCTGGGAAACGCTATCACCTTATTTATATGATCTAAACCGGTTAGCCACGTTACCATTCTGTCTATGCCAAGTCCGAATCCGGAATGCGGGACACTTCCATAACTTCTGAGATCGATGTACCACTGATAATCTTCAACCCTCAGATTTTCTTCCTTAATCCTAGAAATCAACTCATCCTTATTCCATATTCTCTCCCCTCCACCTATTATTTCTCCGTAGCCTTCCGGTGCTAAAAGATCATGATTTAAGACATGGTTTCTGTCCTCAGGGTCAGGTCTGTGGTAAAAGGGCTTCAGGGATGTCGGGAAATTGTAAATAAATATGGGCTTGTCGAAATCCTGAGTTATTATCCTCTCTTCCTTCTCACCAAGATCCACATACTCCCCCAGGGCTAGACCTTTCTCTCTACCTATTTCTAGCACCTTTTCGTATCTGTATTTATAAAAAGGTTTCTCGATCGCCTTGAGTTTATTGATATCTCTCTTTAGAATTTCAAGCTCATCTCTAACACTCGTAACCAGGTTCTCGGCTATGTAAACAATAAGTTCCTCCTCTAGATCCATCATACCGCTGTTATTAACCCAGGCAGCCTCTGCTTCATAGTGAGTAAATTCAGTAACGTGCCTCCTTGTTCTAGATTTTTCGGCCCTAAATGATGGGGATATGGTATACACATTTTCAAGAGAGAATATGAATGCTTCAAGGTAGAATTGCGATGACTGGGTAAGGTATGCCTTCTCACCAAAATACGGAACCTCGAATAGGGTTGAGCCCCCCTCGACAGATGCCCCGACGAACATCGGAGGTTGGACCTCATGATACCCCTTCTCCTTCATGAAAGTCCTTATAAAGCTAAGCACGGATTCCCTTATCTTTAGCGTAGCAGTCATCTCTCTGCTTCTGAGCCATAGATGTCTTATATCTAGGAGAAATTCATCGCTCTTGTCCTTCGTTATGGGAAATGTCTCGGCAATTTGATAAAAAACTATTTTAGAAGCATGAATTTCGTAACCGGTGACCGCTTTCTTTTCTTTTACACAGATACCAGTTACCTCAAGGGAACTTTCTATGGTTGCCTTCTTTGCATTATCAAATTCCTCAGGTGTTACAGATCCTTTTTCTACAACAACTTGAATTATATCGGTTGAATCCCTTACCACGAGGAATACAAGGCTTCCTGATTCTCTTGCCCTGTAGATCCAGCCCCTAATTGTTACTGATTTTGAGACATATTTATCGTCAAGAACCTCCCTGATATGCATAGAGAGGTAATTTTTCATCATATTTTATTTTAGGGATTTTGAATTGAGGAGTGAATCAAATACCTCCTTGAATTTTGGTACTGTTTCTAGTCCCTGGAGCTCATCGCGAGTTACCCAAAAATAAGATGAATTTTCATAGTTAAGCTTGACATCACCAGAGACCGAGCTCATAAGAACAGGTGTGATCCTAAATAGAGTCTGGCCGTATCTGACCTGAACCTCCTTTCCTATTTCCAGGAGCTTTAGGTCTGTTAGCGATGCTTCCTCCGCAACTTCCCTTCGTGCTGTGTCCTCAGGATGTTCTCCCTCCTCGATATACCCAGAAACCCCTCCGTACATACCTGCATATGTTGGTGCTGAATCAGATCTTTTCATTACAAGGAGCCTTCCATTTCTGACCACGTATGCGGTTGCGACCATTTTCTCCTCTACATTTTCTATTTTTACTTCACCTGTGGAACCATTTACAGTAACTGTATCTCCATTTACAAATATGTCTATTGGCATTAAATCAACCATTGGTAAATCGGAAATGATTGCCCCTGTTACTACGATCTGCTCACCCAATTCATTTATTATTCCAGCAGGTGCTTTCCCGCTTTCCTTCAGCTGCAAAAAAATATAAGAACCGACAGTCGAACCTCTTCCTCCCCGGAAAATGAAGATCTTACCGGATACCAGGCTACCTTCGCACGGACCTGCAGAGATGTAGCCATCTAGGCCAAGTTCGCCCAAAGGCGAAATGTATTGATCGCACACTACAGCTTTAGCAGACGCAAGTCCTGGTGATAGTCCCCTGCCCTTTATCACGCGATCACCCATTTGAGAAGGTCAATGATTGCCATGAATGTGACCTTTTGATTTCCGTATCCCTTCAAGGGAAGATAGAAACTCGCTTTACCCGAGTTCGTTCCTGTACTAGAATATTTATTGCTGAGGGGCGATACTACCATGCATGTATCAGTTAGGACCTTTCCCCCGAAGTCCTCTATGATTTTTACTGAATCAGCCTCCCTTTTCTTAACCTCCCTTGATGTGAAAAGAAAGAAATCTGGTCCTGTTTTCTTTTTTCCCTTTACCTTGCTCGCTATGAATTCTATTTCTTCTGGGGACAGGTGGGGGCACCCTATAGCTATGAGATCTGGCTCCGTTTGTGACGAATTCTTCTCTAATGTCTCATCAATAACAGACCTGTCAATATCCATTGTTTCACCTGTTTCAAAAGGAATCGAAGACTCCGGTGTAACTCCATCCATATGGAACATCGGTATAGAAGACGTTGCAGAAAGTGCAGCTGATAGTGCCTTGACTTCAACGGGCTTAGCGCCGTTTGGTACCTTTATGAATGGTATTTTCGTTCTCAGAATTGGACCCAGATATAGCCCCAGTGCGGCAAAGCCAGTATAATCAAGCTGGGTGGTTACGTTGACGATAATCTGTGGCTTCCTGTTTTCCGTCCTGTGAAGTCCGTGGTCAGGCGTTTTCCCCAATATAGCGGAAGCCAATGCAGATGGGCCAGACTCTCTATTAGTTCTGGCACCTATTAGGGAATTCGCGTATATTATTGCTGAGCTTTCCGCCCAGGCCAAGTGATCTCCGAAGGATGGTTCGTTGTAGAAATAATAAGGTGTGCATGTGAAACTCTCTATGATGCCCATATCCCTATATAAATCAACAATCTCCATCTGTTTCACCCTGAATTTTTCATCTATATCTACAGGACCACCGTTCTCAATATCAAAGCCAAGCGGATTCAATGTAGTAGGAACTGAGACTCTTTCTTTAATTCTTCTAAGAAACTGTATACCTCCGTCACCAATATTCTTGTAGGAAACACCCGATATATGTGCTGACTTAATAGGGATAAGTTTATCAGCACCACCTAGCTCGCCCAGGGCGACAAGAAGTCTAATTGACACTTTCCTTGCCTCCCCGGCCTCACCTTCGTATATCTTCTCTTCCTCTCTCGTGAGATACATATATTTCACTTTCCCGCAATAATCTTTTTTATGATATCTCTCGGGTTATCAGCCATGGTAATGCTTCTGCCTATTATAACATAATCAGCACCGTTTTCAATTGCATCCCTATAGCTCCCCCCTTGTGCTCCAACCCCAGGTGAAATTACCTTAAGTCCAGATATTTCCTTGAGGATTCTGATTCTCTCTGGTCGGGTCGCTGGTGCCACAATTCCGTCTGCCCCCTCTTCCTTTGCCATCTTTGCTATTTCCTCAGAGTGAACTGAGATAAATTCAAGGCTACCGTTATGGCTCATCTCTGCTACTACGTAAATCTCTCTACTAACCCTCCTGCACTCTCTAACGACATCTCTTCCCACAAATCCGTGAACAATTACTCCTGCAGCACCATTGGAAGTAAGCTGACCTGCGATCCTTGCAGATACATCAGGGATATCAGAAATTTTCAAGTCTGCAATAACTTTTCCATACGAGGATATTTCTTTCAGAGCATCTAATCCTCGTTCCAGAATTAAAGGATAACCAACTTTGAATGCGTATACATCTTCCTGAACTTCAGAAGCGATTTCTACAGCCTTTTTTATATTGACATCGAGCGCAACTATAATTTTTTTCTCCATTATGCTAACATAACGAACTAAACTTAAGGTTTATCAATACATTTTGTTAGAGGTTATTTTCAATGCATCAAGAATACTGTAAAATATACAATTTATTGATGGGCTAGGGGACGTTAGCTAGTGATGTGCTAATAAGGAATATTTTAATACGAAAGACAATCAGGCATAAACAAATGACTGAGTCTGAAAGGCCTCTCGGGGGGAAGTTGTTTCAGTATATAGATGAACTTCTCGCAAGAATACGAATTACCCTCATCTTATTTATAATTATATTTTTCTTCATGTTTGTCTTTGGCCCTGTACCTTTCGAATTTAAAGGATTCAGATTATACTACCCATTTCCTTCATTTTACGGTAGTTTTTCAGTACATCTGCTGAGGTATATGGAAAGCAATCTTATCCCTCCTAAACTCATATTGATCAACGTATCTCCCTTCGATATAGTGGTGAGCGTCGTTTATGTTTCCTTATCAGTTTCTGCTGCCATCGTGATTCCCATATTGGTATATCAACTGATAAAATTCTCTGAACCCGGACTGTACGGAAAGGAGAAGAAGGTGATCGTATCATCTGTCGTACCTGTGTTGATGTTATTCGTTGCAGGTGCTACCTTTTCATTAAAGTTAGTTGTGCCATTGCTAATGGACGTTATTTACAAATTTGCCTTAGACCTGGGTGTTGAACCTACCATTGGAATAGCCCAGTTTGTCTCAATAGTACTCCTTATAACCATAGGAATGGGAGCTGTCTTCGAAACACCTGTCGTTGTTTTTTCACTTTCATACCTCAGGATTGTGCCTGTTTCAACCTGGGTTAAAAATTGGAGATATGCAGTTATAGCCGCATTTTTTATTGCACTGATTATCTCCCCCGGTGCAACTGGTGGTATAATGGAGACAACCATTGCTTTAATAATAATTGTTCTATACTTCTCAGGAGTAATTGCGGCAAAGATTCTAGTACGTGAAGATTGACCAAAAATAAGATAAAGAAATATTTTAGGTTGTGTAATAAATTCTTAAAGCTTTTGCCTGACGTAGATGAAAAGAATGGAAAATGCTTTAGGCGATTAAATATTAACAATACGGAGTATTGAGCCATGCCAAATATAGCATCCGCGCCGAGTGTTGACGGATTCAAAAAAACATCGTTTTGGAGAGAGGGTAATACAGGTATAATAACCATCCTGTCCCCTGGTTTAATTGACAATGATCTCTTAGATGAGCTCATAAAGATACTTTCAATCGCAGCTGTGGATGATAATATAAAATCGGTACTGCTCACTGGCACAAATTACATTTTTTCAAAGGGGTTGTCACTTCCCCAAAACAGGACATATGCAGACCTGAGGGATTACTTTAAAAGGATAATGAGCCTAGTCCTCTTCTGGACATCTCTTGAAAAACCTATATTTACGGCAATAAATGGTTCTGCCATCAATAATGGTGTATCACTTTCACTACTCGCAGACGTTGTTTTCTACTCTGAAAACACAAAACTTGTCCTCAATGATGAGGAACCTATTTTATTTTTAGGCTCTGTTAATATTCCTGCAAAGCTGAATGTGTCTGGAGAGCGTTTAGAGCCAGTCGGAATAGAAGTAGGTGCGGATAATGCGATGGGTGAAGTTATTAAGAAAGTGACCGATATGCAAAACATCCCTTATGATAAAAAGAGAAAGGTAGCTCTCTCGAACATTGAAGTTATACTGCTGAGGGAAGAGATCTCATTTCTTGATTTTTATTTATGGTGTGAGGGATGTAAAAAGTAGCGGTATTCATAGTTATATTAAAATTGATATGTTTAGCCTAACAATTTTCATTGAATTATATTAATTATGGTTAAATTGAAGCAAGATTTATACCACAGGTATTATTAAAGCAGCTATGTTATCGGAAAAAGCTCTCTACTCCATTATAGCTGCAATTGTAATCATCGGTGGCATCGGAATAGGAGCCGCTTACTACAAAGAAGTATCGTCCCAGTCAACTGCTAAGATAACACAGCCCAGCACAACATTGTTCTTAGTAATCTCGCCAAATAACTGGTTCAATAACTCAACGATACATCACAGGCAACCCGCTTACTTCGTTGTCGGTCCCAACGGAGAACTAGAGTCATCTGCCTTAATTAAGCTTCCAGCTCACGAACTAATTACTATTGTAATTGCAGATTACGATTCAGGTGTCACTAGCAATATTGGTCCTAATGGAACTTCAAATAATTCCACTTACGCAAAGGTCATAGGCACTGTCGGAGGCGTTGAGTACATTTACAATGGCTCTTCTCAATATATAAACGCAACTCTTTCCGGAAATTCCTCGGATAATATAACAATATCGCACGGGCAAGGATGGGCTGTATCTTCACTTCCGTGGAATGCTACACTAGGCGGATGGGAGGTTACGCATACATTTACAATCCTCAATGACGGTTCGATTCTTCTGAACATACCTACGTATGCTGGTTCTAATCCGTCTGGGGGTGCAATAACAGTTGCCCATTTCTATCTGAACAACACAGGTACCTATACTTGGCAATGTTTCGTTCCTTGTGGATATGAGCTAAATGGATGGGGCGGAGCAATGGCCACAGCAGGATGGATGACCGGCGTAGTTGACGTGGTTTCGTAAGGTGGGAAGACTTGGGGGAACAAGATAATCCTAAGGACGAGCAGAAAAGAAATTTCTTGAAGATTATGGGTATTCTTATCATAGGTGCCGGAATTGCAGGAACACTAAGAAGTGTTGTGCAGAATGTGTTACCTGCGCCAGTCCAGACTGAAACCTCATTCCCAACCCTTTTGCTGACACTCCCTAACGGGAACCCCGTTCACACTACTGACCTCGTTGTGAATAACCCTCAGATAGTCGAGTTTTATTATCCTCTGAAAAACGAACCTAATTTCCTGCTCAGGCTCGGAGACGCCTCAGGAAAGGACGTGAAGATAGATTCAGTGTTGGTTAAAATTCCTGCAACAGGGCAAACATACAAATCACCGCCTGGAGTTGGTCCATACGGATCTGTCGTAGCATCATCTGCTATTTGCCAGCATTTGGGCTGCATACCGCCGGAGATAAGGTACCACCCACCCTCATCTAGCACTTTTCCCGGAAAAATACACTGCGACTGTCACGGGAGCACATACGATCCGTATGCAGGATTTTCTGTCGTAACTGGTCCGACTACACATCCACTCCCAAGCCTCGTTCTTTCATATGATTCATCTAAAGATACGTATAGTGCCACTATGATGGTAGGGCCAACGATATACGGTCACACTTCGGATCTTTCAGGCGGTCAAGCAATAACAACCACTACCACATCAATAACAACAATACCAGGGTGATTGAATGCCAGATAAAAGTTTGCTTGAATTGGTGATGAATGAACCAAAGCCACTACCAAGAAAGGTTCCAGACTATATGAGAAGTAGGGGTGGAATATGGTACTGGACTGGGGCTATGGTTATGATTGCCTTTTTCTACGAAGTAGCGACAGGTCTCATACTGTTTCTTTACTATCAACCTTCAAACGCATACGCAAGCACAGAAGCCATTCTTGGAATCCCGTACGGTTCAGTTATACTTACAACGCATCTTTACGGTGCCTACATTATGATAGCGCTTGTATATGTTCATCTCTTAAGGAACCTATTCGTTGGTGCATATAAAAAACCAAGAGAGATGCAGTGGGTATCAGGAGTAATCCTTCTAATCCTAACAGTTGCAGTTGCCTATTTTGGGTATTCTCTTTCTGGAGATGTCCTTTCATCGGATGCAACAGATGTTGCAAGGGGGATAATAAATGGGTTCCCGTTCATTGGTTCCTATCTTTCTCTAATAATCCTTGGAAACGGAGAATCTATCTCTCTCTTTACTAGGTACGAGGGGTGGCATATAATACTAGCAGGGCTCATACTTGTCATTTTTGCCATGCACTTTTTCCTGGCAGAATATAACACTATAATGCCGGACCCAAAAAAGGGTAATTACAAAGTTCCTGCTTTAGACATAGAGGATAAAGACTACAAACCGTGGTACCCTTACAACCTTTATTATATGGTTCAGATAGCTCTCTTCACACTCGCCTTGATTTTTATAATTCCTTCTGTAATAGCCATAACCCCCCATGTCCCTGCACTTTTCTCACCGTTCCCGCAGGTATCAGCTACAAGCCCTCTTGCCTCACTTGTACCACCCTATCCTCCCTGGTTTCTCCTCTTTGTGTACAAGGAGCTAGATTTTGGAATCTCAGGCACGATAGGACCTTTTTGGGCATCTGTTCTCTTCATAGGTCTTCCTCTCGTCTATCTATTTGCCATTCCTTACATTGACAAATCCGAGACCCTCAAAACCACAAAGAGGCATCTTTATGTTTCAACAGGTGTGATAGGCGTGATCTACCTGATCGGGCTTTCAGCATGGGGCGCCCTTTACCCTGGTGTTCCAGTCAGCAATATTGTTGGCCTACTTTTCTTCGTCATACCAATGATTATAGTTATCCCAATAGTTTGGTATATTTCCAAAATCATTGAAAGCGGGCGTACAAAATTTCAAAACTCGTGGAAGATATACGTAATGATGGTCATAGACGGTCTTCTCTCCGTCCTCGCTGGTATGGCCATTTATTCTTCCATCGCTTCAATATCTCTATTCTCCTCAATATCGGCAATAATACTTTCGGTTCTCCTTGCAATAGCTGGCCTGGTAACGTATGCGCTAATTTATGGGGTTCGAAGGGAACCTGCAGTGAAAAAGTTGTCTCCTAAAGGTCATATAGTGTTCGGGGGTCTCTTCGGATTTCTGGCAGTTGCTATTATATCTATGATATCAGTAATACCTCCGACGAACTCTTTTAATCAGTCATTATACGGTATCGGGATGGGGATCCTTTTCCTCATTGCCAGCTCATTTGTAATGCTCTACAGATCTCTAGTGTATAATGAATAGATGGATTTACATTTTAACTGTAATTTCTTTATTTTTTCTTGATATCCTAATTTTCTTTGGGGCTTGGTCTAATTTAATAATTTACTCTTCAGACTCATCATTTCTACTCCTTCTTTCTTCAATAGCTATCAATGCTGTTATTATATTTCCAATCTTGGTCAAGAAGGAACTTATAGAATTCTATGCACTCTCTTACCTACTATTTTACGAATTCGCGTTATCGCTACTAGCCCAAAACGCATTTCTAACCTTATTCGTAATCCCATCCGCTTGCGCTGCCTCGCTAGCTTTATTTAGAATGGAGATAAAACATAAAACTACGAGGTTCATCTCTTTCATGCTAGTCCTGGCATTTATGTTTTTCATAAGCAAATCGATCCTCCTAGTTACTCAGCCAGTTCCTGCACCACTAACTGTGGAGCTTTTAGCTGACAGGATGAGTGCGATAGGTGAACAAATCCCCATAACAGAATTTGCCGGTCTGTTTCTGTCTACGAAAAGCGCTGACATTATTATTTCTCCATTTCAGTTTTTTCTTTACCTAATTACCTCAGTTCTCCTTGTGGAGAATTACCATCTGATCGTCCCGCTTTTGAATAAGAATAAAAAGGTGAGTGGCCTAGCATCTGCAGGCTATAGCGCTCTTAGTGCATTGGGATGCCAGTGTGAAAGCGCAATAGGGATATTCCCGGCTGCATCCCTCCTGATCTTAAATTCACTACTGCTTCCTTTCTTCGGCCTCAGTGTAGCGCTCCTCTTTGCTACATACCTACTGGTTTCTAGATTTTATGCAAGGAGTAGGATCCCAAGGATAAGATTTAGCCGAAGTTCTAAATTTGTCTTTCCCATTTTCGCCGTCTGGCTAATAGGAGGACAAATAGCAGAAGTCCTGGGCGTAGCCTTCGGTTTAGAAAGAAACCCCATTTTCCTTTTCGGAATGATGATGCTAATGATTCTGGATGGTTTTGTATTCTACTACCTAATAAAGGGGTTCCTCAGAAGTTTTAGATTGTCTCCAGCAATCTCCATTTTCCTGTTAATTTTCGCGCTTCTATTGGTGATAATATGGTTTATTCCTCCACTTACGGCTTCCACGATGAATAACCCACTAGTATTTTCGCTGATGTCTTATCTATCTCTACTCTCGGGGTTTATAGTCTCGTTAGCTTCATATTCCAAAACATCAATTGCTGGAATTACATTCCTCGAGGGATATGTTGTGGCGCTTGGAATAATTCCAGTTATCCTGTTTTATCTTATCTTCTATATGCAGAAAAATATATGGCCATTCTGGACATTTTCGCAACAGACAGAGCTATCCATGGTCCTGTGGATATCGATGATCCCATTTATGTGGTTAGCAACTCAGAGTAGCTTGGTCAGCGCTGTTTTTAAAGCCTGACCTAATTCGCAAGTCTTTTGATTCCTGAGCACTTTGATATTTTCTACTGTTTTGTCTCTACGTTGTTCTCCGCTTTCATAGCTTCGTTGATTTCTTTCTCAACTTCTAGTCTTCCTTTTCTGAACTCACCCATTGCCCTTCCTAGAGATTTAGCCAATTCTGGTATCTTTTTTGAGCCACCTAGGATGACAAGCACAACTACGATGAATATTATCCAGTCAGTTGGGCTATCTAACATGCGATATCTCATTTAAGATTCATATATTAATTTAATGGAACAACATTCCTCCTAACTTGGTGATTAATATAATCACCACTATCGCGCAGTTTAAAATTTTACGATAATCTAATGCTTATCCTTAAAGACTTAACAGGTCATTTTGAATTTTCCCCACCTTAAGATAATTCTGAAAAATCTAAGATAAGCTAAATTAGCTTCATCCTAGATCAAAATGAAACCAGAAAACTAATATATGGTGTTGTCTTTACTTTCTTTTGCCGTTATATACGACAAGCTCGATAGTCCATTTGGACTTCGTGAGAGTTTGGTTCCTGAACGGCAAAATGAATGAGGATTCGAGGAGAAAAAATGATACTCGAATCTGAGATGGGAAGAGAAGATCCATTCCGCAAATAGTTAACATGGTAGAATCAACAACTCCGGTTGATCCTGCCGGCGGTCACTGCTATCGAGTTCCGACTAAGCCATGCGAGTCACAGGCCGTAAGGTACTGGCGGACGGCTCAGTAACACGCGGATAATCTACCCTTAGGTGGGGCATAACCTTGGGAAACTGAGGCTAATTCCCCATAGAACCCGCAAACTGGAATGTTGTGGGTTTGAAAGTCACGGCGCCTAAGGATGAGTCTGCGGCCTATCAGGTAGTAGGTGGGGTAAAGGCCCACCTAGCCTAAGACGGGTACGGGCCCTGAGAGGGGTAGCCCGGAGATGGGTTCTGAGACACGAACCCAGGCCCTACGGGGCGCAGCAGGCGCGAAACCTTCGCAATGCGCGCAAGCGCGACGAGGGGAACTCGAGTGCCACTGTCATTTATGATGGTGGCTTTTCTCGATCCTAAAAAGATCGAGGAATAAAAGCTGGGTAAGACGGGTGCCAGCCGCCGCGGTAATACCCGCAGCTTAAGTGGTGGCCACTATTATTGAGCCTAAAGCGTCCGTAGCCGATCTTGTAAATCTCTGGGTAAATCCTGCCGCTCAACGGTGGGAATACTGGAGAGACTGCAAGACTAGGGATCGGGTGAGGTAAGAGGTACTCCTGGGGTAGGGGTAAAATCCTGTAATCCTGGGGGGACGACCGGTGGCGAAGGCGTCTTACTAGAACGACTCCGACGGTGAGGGACGAAGGCTAGGGGAGCAAACCGGATTAGATACCCGGGTAGTCCTAGCTGTAAACGCTGCCCACTTGGTGTTGCTCTTTCTTCGGGAAAGAGCAGTGCCGGAGCGAAGGTGTTAAGTGGGCCGCTTGGGGAGTATGGTCGCAAGGCTGAAACTTAAAGGAATTGGCGGGAGAGCACCGCAACGGGAGGAGCGTGCGGTTTAATTGGATTCAACGCCGGAAAACTCACCAGGGAAGACCATGGTATGAGAGTCAACCTGAAGAGCTTACTCGATAACATGGAGAGGTGGTGCATGGCCGTCGTCAGCTCGTACCGTAAAGCGTTCACTTAAGTGTGATAACGAGCGAGACCCCCATCCACTTTTGCTAATGTTGTCGCGAGACAACATGCACTATGTGGAGACTGCCAGTGTTAAACTGGAGGAAGGAGAGGTCAACGGCAGGTCAGTATGCCCCGAATTCCCTGGGCAACACGCGCGCTACAAAGGACGGAACAATGGGTTGCGAATCCGAAAGGAGGAGCTAATCCCGAAATCCGTTCGTAGTTCAGACTGAGGGCTGTAATTCGCCCTCACGAAGCTGGATTCCGTAGTAATCGCGATTCAACAGATCGCGGTGAATATGCCCCTGCTCTTTGCACACACCGCCTGTCAAGCCATCCGAGTTGGTTCTGGATGAGGGGATACTTTTTGGTATTTTCGAATCTAGGATCGATGAGGAGGGCTAAGTCATAACAAGGTATCCGTAGGGGAACCTGCGGATGGATCACCTCCTAAGCTAGAATGGGTTCTCTTCCCATCATATCCATTTTTTAGGAAAGGATTATAATGAGAGCGTGATTTACAAAGTGACATTGCATGCTAAAAGTAGGTATCAATGCGTATGGGACTATAGGGAAACGGGTAGCTGATGCAATTGCAAAGCAGCCAGATATGAAGGTATCTGGTGTTGTAAAGGCACACCCTAATTATATGTCGCACGTTGCAAGCAAGAGGTTCAGTCTATATGTTCCTGATAGGAATGCAGCTAAGGCATTTGATGATGCCGGCATAAAGACTGAAGGTACTGTAGAAGATCTGATAGAAGAATCCGATATAATAGTGGACGCCACACCTGAAGGAGAGGGAGAGAAATACAAGAAGATGTACGAGAAAGCAAAAAAGAAGGCGTTATTTCAGGGCGGAGAAGAACATAGCTTAACCGGAACATCTTTCAATGCGTATGCAAACTATGAGGAAGCATGGGGAAAGGACTATGTTAGAGTAGTATCCTGCAATACTACTGCCCTTGTCAGGACCATTTACCCTTTAACAAGTTTCGGTAAAATAAGAGTCAGAGCCAACCTGGTTAGAAGAGCGACCGATCCAGATGATTACACAAAGGGCCCTATAAACTCGATTGTACCTGACCTCAAAATTCCATCTCACCACGGTCCTGATGTAGCATCAATCATAAAAGGGCTGGATATTGAGACAATGGCAGTCAAGGTTCCAACTACGCTGATGCATTTACATTTTGTTCATGTTGAGTTCCCCGAAAATATAAAGACTGAAGATATTCTATCTGCATGGTCAGGGCTTAGGAGGATTGCTTTTGTCTCAGGGAAGGATGGTGTCAAGAGCACTTCTCAGATAATGGATATTGCCAGGGAGACTGGAAGAGAGAGGTCAGATCTCTACGAAATTATTCTTTGGAGAGACTCAATCAGTGTCAAGGGGAATGAGTTGTTCTATTATCAGGCTGTGCACCAGGAAAGTGACGTTGTTCCAGAGAACGTTGATGCGATAAGATCAATGTTTCAGCTAAAAGATAAGGAGTCCTCAATAAGGGAGACTGATAGTACACTAAGAATAGGTGATCTCATCTATGGCAGATAAGGGAAAGAAGGTAAAAGAATTAGAAGATCTTGCTGGCGTTGGTGAATCAATTGCAGAAAAGCTCAGGGAATCAGGGTACGGCGATATAATGAGCTTAGCTGTTGCATCTCCAAAGGATGTCGCGGAAGCAGCAGAGATTGGTGAGAATGTTGCTGCAAAGATAATTATATCCGCAAGGAAAGCAGCAGACATTGGGAATTTTGAATCTGGGGATGTCTTACTCGAGAAAAGAAAGGAGATTAGAAGGTTAACTACAGGTTCTAAGGCGCTTGACGAGCTACTGGGGGGCGGGGTAGAGACTGCAGCAATCACAGAGTTTTTCGGAGAATTTGCATCTGGGAAGACACAGATAATGCACCAACTTGCAGTAAATGCAACACTTCCGTTAGAGAAGAATGGGCTTGCGGGGGAGGTTTTATTTATTGATACTGAAAATACCTTCAGGCCTGAGCGTATAGTGCAGATGGCAAAGCATCTGGAACTGGATCCTGTGGAAGTCCTCAAGAAGATACATGTTGCTAGGGCATATAATTCCAGTCATCAGATACTCCTCGTAGAGAAGGCATACGAACTTACTTCAAAATATCAGGTGAAGTTGCTCATAGTAGACTCACTAACAGCACATTTCAGGGCAGAATATACAGGTAGAGGGACCCTAGCTGAAAGGCAGCAGTTACTCAACAGGCATCTCCACGATCTCCTCAGATTCGGGGATATATATAATGCTGCAATAGCAGTGACGAATCAGGTGGCTGCTAGGCCTGACGTATTTTTCGGTGATCCAACAACTTCGATCGGTGGAAACATAGTAGGTCATGCAAGCACCTATAGGATATATCTCAGGAAATCCAAAGGCGGTAAGAGAATAGCCAGGTTAATAGATTCTCCGCATCTCCCAGAAGGGGAAGCTGTTATAATGGTTTCAGAAGATGGAATTTCCGATGGCTAATCAATAATAGTCACAAAAGATACTATTCCTAATTTTGCCCTCTTTCCACTTTTAATCTCAATCAGTTCTTGTGGTGGGTAACTTCCAAGGGGGAAAATTAAAATGCCGTCCTGCTTTAAAATACTGAGTAAGAAGTTTGGTTCTTTGCGAAAGCTAGATGTTGAGATGATAGCATCAAAATTTTCCCTTAAGCAGATGGAATTTATGTTCCCGCAGATTAAATCAACGTTGTCTGCCCCGTAACGCGCTATACTCTTGGCGGCGGCCTGTGCCAGATCACAGTAGTATTCAACTGATATTACCCTCTTACACAGAAAAGAAAGTATTGTGGTGAGATAACCACTCCCTGTACCTATTTCCAGAACTATGTCTTCAGGCTCAGGATCTACCGCCTCAACAAAAATAGCATCCATGTGCGGGGCAGATTGTGTCTGTCCATGGCGCAGCGGCATCGGTTCGTCAACGGACGCGTAATATCTGTACCTTCCCTCTAAAAAATCTTCCCTCTTCACATCATTGAACGCTTTGATATGCCTCTCTTTGTGCAGATAGCCCTCATGGCTCAGTATGTCTCCCCACAGTGTCAAAATTTCACCGTCTCGTACGAAAGATCGGATGTATTTATCACTGTTCCAATCGCTGGCTTCGGGTTAAAGTTCATCATTCTCTGGTATGCAGTTTGTTCTTGAAAGGTAGACCCGTTTACCCCTAGTATTCCCCTGAAGGTAATAACAGAATGATCGTGAACGTGCCCTGTAACAAGGACATCAGGGACAGGGTCTATCAGATAGTAGTCAGTTTTCAGTGGAATGAATGAGAGATTCCTTCCGTACTCTGGGGCCAAGTGTCCCCTCTTTAGCATTTCAGACATCACCTTTGCTGTATCATTAAGGGTTGAGCCAGGTATGGATTCGAGGAAATCAAATATGGAAGTGCCGTGGTACAGAAGAAATGTCCTTCCAGCTATCTGGATCCAAACAGGATTTGAAAGCGAGATCACGTTGTTAGGGAAAAGATTAGCTATGTATTTAGGTAGAGGATTCTGGGGTTCCATGGGGTATACAATATCGTGATTTCCTGGGATCAATACGACCCTCGTCTGGGCTCCGAACTTGGATAGGAGATTTGCCAGTTCCTTGTATTGAAGGTTAATGTCCTTTATCTCGAGATCGCTTTCCTGATCCGGATATACTCCTATACCATCAACCAGATCACCGTTCATAATGACAAATTGGATTCCCTCAGAATTTACGTAATCTACCATATTAAGAAAGCTATCTTTCATAAATTTCTTTGAACCTACGTGAATATCAGATACAACTAGCACTTTCACTCCGTAGTTGAACTTTCTTTGTTCAATTGAGACTTCCGGGTGGTATATGTTATCAACGAATATCGCTTCTCCTTCTCTGCTAAACCTGCCAGAAAAACCGATGACCTCATCTCTTATTATAATGTCCTTGAAATTCTTAGGTAGTATTATTTTGATAGCGGACTCATCATCTTCAACTTCCACAATCTTAAAACCCTTCTTCGTCTCAGAAACGTCGGAAACCATACCCGAACCGAAAACAACTCCCCCAGTTTTCTTCAGTTTTGATATCGGAGTGAATCTATATGAACTAGACCTCGTGTTAAGCTTTTCGTGCAGGAAGTGATACCTTGAGCGAAATATATCAACGAAGGAATCGCTAACGCCGGGGTAGCCTTCAATGTTAAACTCCTTGACGATGGAAAAGTCATTCACCGGTGGGAGTCTCTCTAGAGAAAAGACGGGGCCTGAAAAATCGAGCCTCCCTTCGTTCCTGATCACATATTCGATACCTCCCCTTCTCTCTATTTCCTCTATAACCCTTTCCTCAACTAGGCAGCCCCTTTCTAGAAAAAATTTCTCTATGTCTTCCCTCATTGAAGATAAATCTCTGAGCATTAAAAATGTTTGTTGAATGTCTCCGGGGAAATATCAGATCGCAATGGAACATCTCCTGGGATTTCCTGAGTTAGCTATATTCCTATAATTTTTGAGGAAAGAATTATAGCGGGAATTATTATGATATGTAGTGGATCTGAATTCATTATTCAACAAGGATGCAAGGATAATGGCATTCGATGATGCTCCTTTTTCTAGGGGACAGAGATCTACTTCAATCGTTGGTCTAATTATGAGGAAGGATATGTATATAGAATCAGTGCTGAAAGACAGAATAAGTGTCGATGGTGATGATTCAACAGATGTAATTATTTCAATGGTAGAACGTAAGGGGTCAGGTATTAGCATCATAATGACACAGGGAATCACATTTGGCGGTTTCAATATCCTGGACGTTAATAGGCTTTTCACAGAAACCGGAATTCCTGTTGTAAATGTTGTTGATCACAAACCCGATATAGAGGGGATGAAAGATGCTCTGGTGAAGCATTTCACAGATTGGGAAAGGAGGATTCATTTGTTAAGAGGTGAGTTCACAGAGTACAAGGGCATATTCATCCAGACATCTGGCATAGGACCAATTCACGCTTACAGATTCATAAAGCAGGTGACATTAGCCGGTAACTTGCCCGAACCTTTAAGGCTTGTCAACATGATAGCTGGAATCGTGAACTAAATAGAGTCAAGCCTTGACAGCCTGAGATCCCTTCTCCTCCTCTCGAGATATTTATATACGGTACTATGTTGATTGCCTCTTAAGATCATGAGAATGCTCTCCCTCGAGATCTCATTTTGTATATAATCTCCGATCAGGCAAGCTGTATTCCCATAAATTGAAACATACGATTCTGACATTTCCTCTATGAGTCTCCTGGTCTTTCCTCCTGATCCGATCAACCTGCCCCGAACTGTTTTGGCCCTCTTCGAATTCTTACCTACAAACTCCTTTATGTCTATTATCTCGAGATAAGTGCCAGGGTCGAAAAGTCTGAATGCTCTTTCAGGCGAAAAGCCTCTGCCTATTGCCCTGATGACGTCCCTCGTCCTAAGCCCCATCTCCGGGTTTGTTATATTTGAGTCATCAACGATTACTTCCCCTGTAGACGAATCTATCTTTATAACAGTATTGGATATTCTCTCGATTTCCTCCTTTACTGATCCGTTTTTACCAATCAAAACGCCAATTCTCTCCATGGGTATTCTAATAGAATACATCCTTCTCACCAGTAATGTATTTAAGCAGTTTGTTTTCTTGCAGTTCAAATCCAATTTTGTTAAAAAATTTTGCGATTATCCTTACGTCTCTCTTAAGAAGGAATGATGCCACCTCATCTCTGGTACTAACTGCCTGCGCCATGTCAATCATATAGGGTCTTCGCCTGAAGATCAGGAAATTGTATTCGCTCAAGTCACCGTGCACCATGCCGGCATCAAGGTAAAGCTTGCGTATCGAGTTTATGCATTCTTTCATAATTTTCTCGTCAACTTCGTAATCCTTTAGGAGAGTAGACGGTCTCCGTTTAGTACCGAGGTATTGCATTACGAGAATACTTCCAGAAACCTTGACTGGCTTTGGGACCAACACACCTGCATCACTGGCAATCCGCAAGTTTCTGAACTCTTGATATGCCCATTTTCCTATAAATTTCCTCCTGTTACCACTTGTATTAACATCCCATCTCTGGCCCGCATATCTCTCTATGTTTTTAAATGTGGACGCCACAGTCTTATAGATCTTCACTGCGTAAAACTTCCCTCCGGATGATGCGGCGAATACTATGCTTTCTTTTCCTGAAGCAATAGGGAATTCGAACCTGTCAAGAACCTTACTAGTAAAAAGTTTGTAGATGTTCAACAAAGTAGTTCTGTCAAATACATATCCGAAGACCTTCTGGGTCTCCTTTAATCTTTTCTCAACCTTTTCTCTTTCCTCACTGCTGTTTGAATACATCTAATATCTCTGGAAGGATCTGATTTCTAGACAGGTAGGCAGCCTGAGTCTTTGTGTATCTGAATGTGACGTCAGCTCTGTCATCTTGGAAGCTCCACGGTTTTACTATTACAAGATCACCTTCTTTCATCCACATCCTCTTCCTAATCTTTCCGGGAATTCGGCCTACTCTAGTCTTTCCATCGGCACATATTACATTTAATCTTGAACTTCCAAGCATCTTTTCAACTATACCGAACATTTCCCCCTTATTAGGATTAGGTAAAATAACCCTAGAGATCTCTTCCTGAGTATCGTCCTGAGTATCGTTATCTTCTTCAGGCATTTCATTCTAAATAATTAGATTTTATAAAAATTTTATGAAATTATTAATTCCCTTTTTAAAAGTAACAAAAAAGCTAATTTAGTAACTATTAAAATAGAGGACTTAATCTCATTTCAGTGAGCAGTACAATAGAGGACTTTGTCAGGGCCAAAATACAGGGTGTGAAATCTAGAGAGGAATTAGACAATCTCCGCTTAGATGTTACGAAGAAATTCAAGCTAAAAAGGGTTGTAAGCAATACTGATATACTCCTAATGCTCGACTTAGAAAGCAGAGAGAAGTATAGGGATTTACTCGCTAGGAAACCGACTAGGACACTCTCGGGGGTATCAGTTGTTGCTATTATGACCTCGCCTCAGTCCTGTCCCCACGGGAGGTGCACTTACTGCCCGGGAGGTGTGGAATTCTCCTCCCCCCAATCGTACACAGGACTTGAACCCGCTGCGCTTAGAGGAAGGCAAAATAATTATGATCCTTTTCTTCAGACGAGGAACAGGCTCGAACAGCTAAGAAGGATAGGTCATCCGACCGACAAGGTCGATCTCATAATAATGGGAGGGACGTTCACTGCCAGGCCCGTAAACTACCAGGTGGATTTCGTTAAGGGAAGCATTGACGCTATGAACGGGTTCGTTTCTCCAGATCTCAGGACTGCAATTATGGAAAATGAGGTGGCCAAAAACAGGTGCATAGGTCTAACTGTTGAGACTAGGCCTGATTGGTTCTTCGAAAAGGAGATAGATCTTTCTTTAAGCTATGGTACAACAAAGGTGGAGATAGGCGTTCAAACTTTATTTAATGATATACATAGAGAAACCAGGAGAGCACACCGTGTATCAGACATTATCCGTGCAACCTCACTTTCAAAGGACTCTGGGCTGAAGGTATTGTATCACCTTATGCCCGGCATTGGTGGAGTGGATTACGATGGTGACATAAAGACCTTGAGGAGGTTATTCGATGATGAACACTTTAGGCCTGATATGTTAAAAATATATCCTGCACTCGTTGTTCAGGGAACGGGCTACTATGATATGTTCTCAAAAGGAATCTACAGGTCGTACGAATCTGAAGAAGCTGTAGAATTACTATCTGATTTCTTCAGATACATACCTAATTATGTAAGGGTGCACAGAATTCAAAGGGATATTCCAGTTTACAAAATTGTTCAGGGCGTCAAGAGGAGTGACATTCACAATTTAGCTCTGAAAAGGGCTCTTGAAAAAGGGTATGAGATAAATGAGATCAGATACAGAGAAATAGGGCATAATGGGCCTCCAGAGGGAAAAATTGAACTGAAAATAACTTCGTATTACGCGTCCGGGGGTATGGAAAAATTCCTGGAATTTGTAGATGAGAAGAATAGGATAATAGCATTTCTAAGGTTGAGGTACCCTGGCGAGAATGTAATAAGGCACGAACTCATTGGAATGGCCGTAGTAAGGGAGATAAAAACATTTGGGAAAGAAGCTAAAATAGATATGCCGGGTGACTACCAACATAGGGGTTTCGGAAGACGCCTTTTAATCGAAGCAGAAGAGCTTTCTGCTTCAGACGGTTTTGATGGTATAGCTGTAATCTCTGGAATTGGAGTTAGAGAATATTTTAGGAAAAACGGCTATGAATTAAATGGGCCGTACATGGTAAAGAAGTGGCAATGATTATAAGCAAATGGCGTTTATAGATCTGTGTCAATCACGATTTCTATTTCGTTCGCTGTCTTCTTACTGGCTGTCTTTTTTCTAATACTATCTCTAATCGTAATTACCAGGAGATACACGGTTAAAAATGTTCTGATATCCCTGTTTTTTCTGATTATCACTCTTGAATATGGTATATTTCTTTACTTCGAATTCCAGGGCCAAAGGATAGGCTTTCTTCTGTTCTCGCTCTCAAACCTTTTTATGTTGCTCCTTCTTGTGATTCTTATGATCACAAGGTGATTCTTTGGATCTTCCTGGAAGAAGGGAGCAGATCCTGAAATTTATCACCGCCAACCCAGGCTACCATTTCAGAGGGCTTCAGAGGGAGCTTAAGCTTTCAACGGGTGTTCTGCAGTACCATATCTACAATCTGCTAAAGGATGGAGAAATTATAAAAAGGGAGATAGGCGGAACTATTTGTTTTTTTCCGGCCAGAGGTTTCAAAGAGGAACAAATTGTAATACTCGGCCACCTCAGGAACAGAGTAAGGAACAAGATACTGCAGTCCCTTCTTGACGGGGGGATAAAGAGCCCATCTGAGCTCAAGAAATACGTTGCCACTAGCTCGTCAACCTTGAGCTACCACCTTTCAATTCTTCTTCATGATAACATCATAGAAAGGGTAACAACAGAAAAAAATGTGGGTTACAGAATAAAAAATCCTGAATTATTCAAGGGTTTGATACTTAGCTATAAAGAATCTTTCACAGAAAAACTAATTAGAGATTTCATAGAGTTATGGTCTAGATGATCACTTCTTCCTGTAATAAATGTAAAGGAATACAATAACAACAGAGAATAGTGCGCATCCTATCAAGGCAGAGTTAAGGTATAAATATGGGGTAGCTTCATTAGTTCCCTGCGCCAGGGGAGAATAATATTTTAGAACATCCTGCCTTATTGGAAATGCATAGTAAAGATATTGGTTAAATGAAAGTGAAAAGTTATCAGATGGAAGGGTGAGTGAGACAGAGATTGTGCTGTTTCCACCCTCCTCAGTAGCGTTAGTTTCAATCATAAAAGCATAGCCTTTTGTCTCAATTTCCCGTGGTATTAAAAGTGAGACTGTCGTGTTGTCATATGATAAGGAAAAATTGTAGAATTTTGATGTTGTGTTATAGATTTCCAGGTGAGCAGGAATAAATTCAACAAGACTTAGGTGCCTGAAGGAGGTATGTCCTGATATATTGAGATGTAATATCAATAATCTCTCAGAATAAAATACAATATTATTACCCCCCTGGCCTGCAGGGATAATCAGATTATGTGAAGGAATGATGAATGATAGGTATGCATTGACGTAGTCACCGATTACTGTGCTTTGATTAGACCACGAGCTTATCTCCGTTGACCCATTGCTTTCTATTATTGAGAGTTCATTGAAATGTGTTACGAAGACCTCTGAACTGCTGAACTGAGTTGCTCCGAACGCTATCTCATCCACACTTATAGCGGGAAAGTCACCACCTTCTTTAGTGCTGGCTGGAGTTGCTGGTAACTGATAAGCAATCAATATTAGGAATAAGAGAAAGATTATAGCGAAACTTTTTACATTCAATATATTCTAATCACTAGGAGCTTATAAAAATATGTGGTACAATTATCAAATAACGTTAAATGTTATCTTCTGTCCCTGGGTTATGGCTTTCCTCAAGGCCCTACCGTGGACTGAATTTGCCTTTACTTGAATCACTCCGTTTTTTGACACGCGAGCAGCGAATAGTGGGGAGTCTTCGACAAGTATCTCGACCTCTTTGTCCCTCATACCCTCGCCTATGTACAGATTTATCTTGGTATTTGTAACTTCTACTGTCTTCGGGGTACCTGTCTCGTTCTTAGTTCCCTCCACGTCTATGGGCATACCGACCGCTCGTTCAAGTGATCTTACCCTCGCACCACCTTTCCCAATAACCTCTCCAACGTATTCGTCCGGGACGTATATTTTCAGGCGACCAGGCTGTGACATATCGACCCTATGTGGTATGCCCCCAAGCTCGTTATCAACTGCAGAGGCTGAATTTTTAATTTCCTTTAAAGAGCTACCTGAAGCAGGGACCACAACTACCTGTTCTCCGAAAGAGTATATTTCATAAAGCAATTTACCCGTGAAGAAATCCCTTACCTCTATTACAGGTCTAGCTAGGTCTTGTTCGCTCATTCCGCTTGGAATCTTCACTGAATAGGAAAGATCTAGAACCTCCCTTATGTCTCCGTTTTCTATGAAAATTACGGTATCTATTATCTGAGGTATAAGACCGAGTTCGATCTTCCCCACGAATCTCTGCAGAGCGTCTATAGCCCTTGAGGCGTGTATTACTCCGAGCATTCCAACACCTGCTAGTCTGAGATCCGCATATATAGCAAAGTCTGCTGAAACCCTTATTTCATCAAAAACAGTATAATCCGGTCTCTCTAACAAGAGTATGTCCCCTGTCTTTTCAATTGAGCCGTCAAGCGGAGTCAACTGGGTAATTTCGGGAGAAACCTGAAGATCCCTAGGTTTCTCAATAGTTTTAACGACCTTACCTAAGGAGTTGTAGAACTCTGCCAGAGCCTGAACAAATGTGCTTTTCCCAGCTCCAGGGCGTCCAGATACGAGTACCCCTTCAGCCCTCTCTCTGAATCTTTTCATCAGGCGTTCATCAATTTTATAGTCGCTTAGGTTTAACTTTTTTATTGGCCTAATAGCAGTTACCTCAATTCCATCGCTAACCGGTGGTCTTGTTATCACGATCCTAATATTTCCAAGCTGGACAACAGTTGCCCCTTTAGTGTCAAGTTCAATCAGGCTCTTTGGGTCATTCCTGGCTCTTTCAATGATATCATTTGCAATGACTGACATCTCCTCCCTTGAAATCACAGAAGCACCATATTTGAGTTCCCAACTACCTGGCTTTCCTACCTTGAACCTCGGTTTTGTGTCCTCCTTGAGATGCACGGACATCGTATTTTCAGAAAAGAAAGTCTCGATCCTTCTCGAGAATTCTTGTATTGGCTCTAGATATATTGCCTTTATTCCCTTTATCTCTGCAATAGATTTTTGAACGAAGTCCCCAGTAACGAGTACTGATCCAGTCTCTACTGCAGCTTGTCTCACAAGATCATCGATCTCGCCGCTTTTTGCTCTTTTTATATGCCACTCACTCGGTCTTTTACCATGAAATTGAAGATTTATAAGTCCATCGTCGCACATTTTTCTAAGTTTTTTCATTTCTTCAAGCCCAGCAAATCCGACGCTTCTTCCATCATTTGCCTGATGCTCTATTTCAGATATTACAGACTCTGACAGTACGACTGTAGCGGGTGTCTTTCCTTTCAAGAATTCAGTAAATCTGCCATCAACGATCACGGATGTATCTGGTATGAACGAAATTTCAGATTTTTCCATAAGGATCCCTATTCCCATTCTATTGTTGCGGGTGGTTTATTTGTTATGTCGTAAACCACGCGTGTAATCTCCGGTATGCTATTCGTTATTTCAGAAGATATCCTAGATAGAAGTTCATATGGCATAGGGGTAAAATTTGCAGTCATACCGTCTGTGGAATTGACACACCGTATGGCAATTGTGTTACCGTACACTCTCCTATCACCGTGTATACCGGTACTCCTGTCGGAAAGAAGAACGGCAAAGTATTGCCAGGGCTTGTCTTCCATTGCCGATATTTCTCGTTCGAGTATGGCAGTTGCCTTTCTGAGAAGTTCCACCCTCTCTTTAGTCACTTCTCCCATAATTCTGACTGCTAGACCAGGACCAGGAAATGGCTGTCTTTGGGGGGGAATACCTAGATATGTAGCTATCTTTCTTACCTCGTCCTTGTATAGATCCCGCAGTGGCTCCACAATTGAAATGTTGAGATGCTCTGGGAGGCCGGCCACATTGTGATGACTCTTTATTCTATCTCTTATTCCACCTCCAGATTCGATCCAATCAGGAGCAATCGTCCCCTGGACAAGGTATTTAGCACCAAATTTGTCAGCCTCCTCCTCAAAAACTTTGATGAATGTGTTACCAATTATCTTTCTCTTTTCCTCAGGATCTGTTACTCCCGAAAGGTTATCTAAGAAAAGGGATGACCTGTGTAGGATCTTATAATTTATATGTAGCATTTCCAATGTGTTAGCTACTTCATCCTCTTCCCCTTCACGCATGAGCCCGGTATCCACGTATATCGCAAGAAGTGCATCACCGAGAGCGTCTGAAGCTATCTTCGTAGCTACGGTACTGTCTATGCCACCTGAGATAGCTGCTATAGCCCTTCCTCTAACCTCATTGCGCACCCTTTCAACTGCTTCAGAATAAAATTTGGAAGAAGAAAACAATTCAGATCAAGTTTTCAGAAGTACAGCGAGGAATATAAGTAGTGCTATGACTGCCCCAACTATGGCCGAAACAAGGTACAAAACTCCATTGTAGATAACCTGAGTAAGACTGACATGTAGACCTATTCTAGCAAAATATGTTATTACCCAGATTACGACCCCAAGAACGCCGAGCACGGAACCAAAAGCTCTTACCTTTCCAGAGCCAAAGTATGCAGCGAAGATTCCAAGTATTATAAGCGAAAGACCCAGTATCAGTAAGAGCATGGCAACAAAAACATCCCCGAAGCTCATTCCATCACCTACATCTTTATACCTGTCAGGGTCTTCGTATCAAGGATACCGTCAATCATCCTTATCTTTTCCATTACTATTTGGCCAAGTTCTGTAAAATCCTTTGTTTCCAGCTTGGCTATAAGGTCATACTCTCCAAAAAGTGGATGAAGCTCAACGACCTCCTTAATCTTCAGAATTTCATTGTAAACCTGGTGCTCCTTACCGGGCACTGTGCTAATTAGTACGAATCCAATTGCCAGATCGACCACCACCTTTTAATGTACATATCTTATAAATTCTTTTCTAGTTGTCAAACATACAGCTACAGCAGAGTTGAGCAACAAATTTAAAAGATTATTTTGACAAAATTTTTTAACTCAGAATAACTAAGCTTGTTATGCCCTCAGTTGATATTGACCTAATAATAGGCGGACCACAAGGTGGGGGAATAGATAGTGCGGCTCAAATTGTGTTGCGTGCATTTTCGTTAGCAGGGTATGAGGCGTTTGGCATCAGGGAATACCATTCCAACATTAAAGGTAGGCACAGTTATTTTCATGTAAGAGTTAAGGATAAGCCTGTTCGAAGCCTGAGGTATCCCATAGATCTACTGGTATGCCTTGACTCTGAGAGTCCATTCGTCCACATGGCAGATGTTTCAAGCAACACAGTAGTCCTCTACGATGAAGATCTCACAAACACAAAACTGGACCAGGTTCTGACGATGGAGCCAGAAACAAAGAAGCATGTCTCAGAAAAACTAAGGTCTGAAGGGTTCGATACTACGCTCTCCGGCGCACTAAGGTATATGGAGAAAAGGGGAGCGAAGTTATATCCAGCCTCGTTTAGGGATCTCGTAGTTGAGGCTTTGGGCCCTAATAAGCCACCAGCTAGGTACGCGAACACGCTGGGTGCCTCTCTTGCTATGGCACTTCTTGGTCTTCCAGCAAGTTTCACAAAAGCTGGAATAGAGAGCGTATTTGGTAAGAAGAAGGAAGTGGTTGAAGATAATGAAAAGATAGTGAACACAGGTTATGATTATATTAAGAAACATAACAGTGTAAATATCAAAGAGCTACCAGTCAAGGAGGTAAATGACAGATATATACTCACTGGGAATGAAGCTGTGGCAATAGGAAAGATGATCGGGGGTCTAAAGTTGCAGACCTACTATCCGATAACTCCAGCCGCAGATGAAAGCTTCTTTATTGAAGGCCATGACTATTTTGCTGTATCCGACGATGAAATAGCAAATGAGAGCGAGATTCTTAAAAACCAGGGTGTCGTAATAGTACAGGCAGAGGACGAGATTTCTGCAATAGCCATGGCAATATCAGGTGCTATGACGGGCGCGAGGTCAGCAACCGGTACCTCAGGGCCCGGTTTTTCTTTGATGGCAGAGGCCATCGGTTATGCTGGAATAAACGAGGTGCCTGTGGTGATTACTCTCTATCAAAGGGGTGGTCCAAGCACTGGTCTTCCCACGAGGAATTCCCAGGGGGATTTGATGTTTGCCATATACGGTGGGCATGGAGAATTTTCTAGGATAGTTTATTCCTCTGGTGATGTACCGGAGGTAATTGAGGATGCAGTAAAGGTATTCAATTATGCCGAAAAATTCCAGGTTCCGGTAATACACATCCTCGATAAGAATCTTGCAAATTCTTTCTATATTATAGAAGGTATTGATTACAGCAGAATAAAGATAGAAAGGTGGAAGACTGAAAGCGCTTCGGACAACATAGAAAGGTTTAAGTTTACAGACGATGGCATATCCCCAATGAGGTTTTACGGTAAAGATATAATATGGCTTACAGGGGACGAACACAATGAATTAGGTCACATTACAGAAGATCCAGAGACAAGGGATAAGATGATGGAGAAGAGGATGATCAAAGCCAACGCCATTCTTAACGGAATACCTAAGGAAGATCAGGTTCAGTTTTATGGTGATGAGGACGCTGATTTTACAGTACTCTCCTGGGGGAGCAACAAAGGCGTTATAATTAGTGTCCTAGAAATGCTGAAGAACGAGGGAATAAAAGGAAATTTCTTGTATGTTAAGCTGATGGCGCCATTCCCTGCCGACCTAGTTTATAAGTTTCTAAGCAAGTCAAAAAGGATTATTGACATCGAAAATAACTACACAGGACAGCTTTCAAGTCTTGTGAGACAAAATTGTGGTATAGTTGTTAATGATTTCCTTTTGAAATACAATGGCAGGCATATCACGGATGATGAGGTTTACAACGGTATCAAGCGCATACTTAAAGGAGGGGAACACAGGGTGGTGATGACTGGTGGTGCATAACTTCAGAACAGACCTTTGGGTAGACTGGTGTCCGGGTTGTGGCGATTTCGGTATTCTAGCAGCAATACAGCAGAGTATGGCAGAATTAAACAAGAAGCCGGAGGACTTTGTCGTGCTTTCAGGTATAGGGTGTTCTGCAAAAACTCCACATTACATTAATGCGGGAGGTATGCATACACTCCACGGAAGGGTTATTCCATTCGCCACTGGAATAAAACTAGCAAATCCAAATTTAACTGTCATCGTGGACGGTGGCGACGGTGATCTTCTGAGCATTGGCGCTGGTCACTTCGTTGCTGCAGGTAGGAGGAACGTTGATATGACTATAATAATACACGATAACGGCGTTTACGGTCTTACTAAAGGCCAGGCTTCTCCTACCCTTCCAAGAGGGGCAAAGACAAAGGGTCTTCAAAGGCCTAATATAATGGACTCTCTGAATCCTGTAGCTCTGGCACTTTCCGTCGGCTATACCTTCGTAGCCAGGGGTTTCTCATTCGACGTGAAGCATACAAAGGAATTGATACTGAAAGCAATAAAGCATAGAGGAACAGCAGTTATTGACCTTCTGCAGCCTTGTCCAACGTATAACGATATAAACACTAAAGAATGGTATGAAAAAAGGATATACTATCTTGACAAGGATCCGACATGGGACCCTGTTGTGAGGGAAGAGACATCGAGTGCGGTTGAGGAAAAGTTTGTTCAAGCCGTGAGAAAGTCGCTAGAGTGGGGTGACAGAATACCAATAGGAGTTCTATACCAGAATGAATTCGTACCTTCATATGCTGAGAGAATTGCGGAGCATATACCAAACTACCTAGTTGAACCGCCTAGCGAATCGCCTATCGTGAATTCCAAAGGAGAGCCTATCGTAAGGATGGAAACGATTTTCGGCGATAGATTGATAAGAAAATGAGGATAGGCGGCCATCTTTCGACCAGGGAGGGATTTCAAAAACTTCCTGAGAATGCCAATAAGCTTGGATTGAGGACATATCAGTTCTTTTCAAAAAACCAGATGCAATGGAAAAGCACTCCAATTAAGGATCAGGACGCCTCGAGTTATAGGGAATCTAAATCAAGGTTCCATATAGACGATGAAGCAATTCACGCATCTTACCTTATAAATTTAGGAACACCCGAGGATGATAAACTTAAAAAATCATACGAGGCGTTCTTGGATGAGATAAGGAGGGCTGACAAGCTCGGTGTGAAGAGGCTGATATTCCATCCGGGAGCCCACATGGGGTCAGGGGAAGAAAAGGCGCTGGTGAGAATAAGCGACAGTATGAACAGGGCCATTGAGGAGACCAAAGGGAGCAGTGTTATGTTAGTGGTAGAAAACACAGCCGGTCAAGGATCCGTGGTTGGTTATACTATTGAACACCTGGAGTTCATCCTCAAGCATATTGAAGAAAAAGGTAGGGTTGGTTTTTGCATAGATACCTGTCATGCATTCCAGGCAGGGTACGATCTTAACGAGGATCTAGATGGTTTTATTTCAGAGATTGATAAAAAATTAGGAATTAAAAATGTTGTAGCTGTACACCTGAATGATTCCAAGTACCCTCTTGGGAAACATCTTGACAGGCATGAGAACCTTGGAAAAGGGCATCTCTCAAAGGATTTTTTTGTTAAAATTTTTTCAGATAAAAGATTAAAGGATGTCCCATCTTACTTAGAAACACCATTGGGAGAGGAGGGATATCCAGACGATATAAATTTTCTGAGCAGCCTCGGAATAAAACTATAGTCCTACCGTGACGCCTTTTTCAACAAGTGATTTTGCTGATTTTATGATGCTCTCTGCCAATTTGGAACCAAACCCCTGGATCCTCTCAATTTCGGCCGGGTTCGCGTTTGCGATCCTCTCGAGATCGAATCCATTCAGCTTCAATCTCCTTGCCCTTACCCTGCCAACACCAGGCAAAAAGGTTAAAGAGACTATATCCGGAAGTACACCATTTGCGATCCTGTAATTAAGAACCCTTAGTTCTGTCCTTGGCCTGTTGAGGACGCGTGATAGTTCGTATAGGGAATGTGAAAGCCAGTCAGCAACTTCAACCCTTGACCTCAGATCTGCTGGCCATATTTTGTATCTTTCAATTATCTTCTCCTCCGGAACTTCTTCTATCCAATCGCTAAGAATGGCAGCCACTTTTGCACTTTCAGGAGTTACGTCGAAAGGTAAATCCCTCTGCGCGAATAATTCTTCTTCTTTATCTGAGACATAGAGAGGAGGCATATCTGGAGTAGACGATATTCCAAGAATTATATCATCAATATTTTCAAGGTCTACAGCCTTTCGCAAGATAACTCCAGTAAGTGGGTCGATGTACAGCTCGGAAACTTTTTTTCCGAAAGGCGTGGCTTTCAAAGTGCTTTCACCAGATATCATCGCATTTTCCTTTAGGAATGATATGCTTTGATCAATCCAGGAATCCAGGCTAATCCCTTGAAAGTGGGCAAGCGTACCTTGGAAGAAATGGTTTAGCGATTCCCTGCTCCTGCACATTCCGGAAGATATTAGCCCCAGGACATGCATCCTCGTCTTCCTCTCATCGAGTCTTGAAACTATATTTTCAAGTTCACCTTCGATATATGTAGCATAGGTATCCATGACCCTTGTTTTAGTTGAATATATATATCCGTAACCCACGGAGTCATACTTTATTCTGCCAGCTCTACCTAGCATCTGCTGCACTTCTAGATTTGATATCGGTGTTGAGGCGTAGCCATTGTACCTAAAGGTATCTTTTATTATGACGCTTCTTGCAGGAAGATTCAGACCCGCTGCGAGAGTAGTAGTTGCGACAACCACCTTGATCTTCCTCTCTCTGAACAGCCTTTCCACCAATCTACGATGTTCAGAAAGCATCCCGGCGTGATGAAATGCCGCACCTTTTTTTAACAGAGGAATTAGCTTCTCTGTTCCTAATGCATCAGATTCTATAGATAGAGCATCAAGTTCTTTCTTTTCTTGTTCACCAAGCATTGTTTGTGTCACTTTTGAAAGTCTCTCTGCTGTGCTCTCAGCTTCCCTTCTTGATCTTACAAAAATGAGTGTCTGACCCGAGTTTGAAAGTGTCTTCCTCACAAATTCGTCAAAAGAATATACTTCCTCGATAATCTCCCCTGCCTCATCGTAAACGGCATCGGAAGTAAGGATAAATTTTTGCAACGGTACCGGCCTGAAATCACTTTTAATCTCATCCGCCCCCAGCCAGCTAGCTATTTCCCCTGAGTTCCTAACTGTTGCAGACATAGCTACAAACTGTGCACCCTCAATAGCTTCCCTGATCTTTGATACAACAATTTCAAGCGTACTCCCCCTCGTTTCATCCTGAATATTGTGTATCTCATCAAAAACTATAAAGCCAAGACGGTCTAGGGCCGACGGGTTATTACGGAGAATTGAATCTACTTTCTCGGACGTTGCTACTATTACATCATATCCTTTCAAATAGTCCGATGGCCTATCGTAATCCCCAGTGCTTATAGCTATCTTGATTTTTCCGTCTGAGAGAGATTTCATTTCCTCAAATTTTTCCTCTGCAAGAGCTCTTAGGGGTACTATGTAGAGAGATCTGAGCCCCATCTTCCAGGCCCTTAAAATTCCGTAGTACGCAACAACTGTCTTACCTGAGGAAGTAGGGGTTGCAACAAGAACAGACCTCCCCTTGCTAATAATTGCAATAGCTTTCTTTTGGAATTCGTACAGTTTTGTTATTTTCTCCTGCTTAAGATAGGATTCGAATTCTTCAAGATCAGGTATATCGCTGCTCAATTTTCACAGTACCTCTTTACCAATAAATTCTCTCAGAACTTTTGGCACAACAATCTTTCCTTCATCTGTCTGGTAGTTCTCAACTATAGCTACAAGGGTTCTGGTAGTTGCTGTAAGGGTGGAATTAATCGTGTGAAGATAGGTATTTCCTTCCTTTGTCCTCATTCTTATCATGAGCCTCCGTGCTTGATAATCGAGATCGTTTGAAGCACTCACTACCTCCCTGAAGAGGCCTTGAGCTGGATACCATGCTTCAATGTCAAACTTCCTGCTGGCAAGATTGCCAAGGTCACCCGTCGCGATATCAACAACCCTGTATGGGATTTCAAGGAGATTGTAGAATTCCATTGCATTCTCCAAAAGTTTTCTGTGGTAACTCTTAGAGTCTTCCGGTTTCACAAAGGCAAACTGCTCTATCTTGTTGAACTGGTGTACTCTGAATATACCCTTCGTATCTTTTCCGTGGGCACCTGCCTCCCTTCTGAAACATGGGGATATCCCAGCAAACAGCATCGGTAGATCATCCTCATCCACAATCCTGTCCTTTAGGAATGCGGCTATTGGATGCTCTGCAGTGGATATAAGGTAGAGGTCATCGCCATCGATTTTGTAAAGAGTGTCCTCGAACGCTGTGAAGTCCGTAGCACCGCTCATCGCGTCTCTGTTTAGCATAAATGGAGGTTCTAGGGGTGTGAAACCTCTCTCTACTAAGAATTTCAGGGCGAAGAGCTCTAATGCATTCTCGAGCAGAACCAAGTCACCGAGCAGGTAGTAAAATCTGGAACCGGCTACCATTGCTGCTGTTTCGAGGTTAATCAGATTTCTGTTCTGAAGGAGATCAACGTGGCTCTGAGGTCTTCTATCAATAACGTAGAATTCCATCTTTCCAAGAGACTGCTTTCTGAAATTATCAAGATCTCCGGAGAAAACCTTTGCCTTTCCAGAGAAATAAACTGGAACATTACCACTCTCATCCTCTGCGACTGGTGCTTCAGCATCTACTATGTTAGGGATCATCCTCAATGTCCTATCCCTATTTTCTTCAACATCCTTTAGCTTCTTTTCAAGATCTTTTATCTCAGCATCAATTCTCTCTGCTTCTTCCTTAATTGGCTCTACGTCCTCTCCCTTTCTTATTATTTCACTGATCTTTCTCACAAGGCTGTTCTTTTTTGCTTTAAGATCGTTTGTCTTCTTAAGGAGGTTTCTCCACTCAGAATCAAGTGCCACTGCTTCATCTATTATCTTCGTGTCCTGGAATCTTTTTTTCTGACTTTCATATAGCACTTCCGGATTCTTCCTGAGAATGTTTACATCAATCACACATTGCGAACAATTTCCATCTAATATACTGTTCGACTACCAGTTAAAAAATTATCAAACCATTCAATTGTTCTTTCCCTTATTTAGGAAGTCCCTGAGCTTTAGCTGAAGGAGTTGGGATACTTCTTTCCCCGAAAATTCTCCCCGTACCTCGTTCATGAGTTTACCCATCAGCATCTTAAAGGCCCCCTCTCCGCGCTCTTCTATTAGCTTGCTGTTCTTCTCTATGATATTCTCTATTATTTTTTCGAGGTCCTGAGAGCTAAGGCTACTGTACTTGAATTCAGGATTTACCTCCTCCATTTTCCCATGTGCAACGAGATAAAGTTTTGTCTCCTCAGTGTTAGTTACTTTGAATGATCTTCCATCCGGCAGCATAAATTCTCCTTCACTG
>JAVYOD010000001.1:0-66510 GCA_038734825.1 Thermoplasmatales archaeon | reverse complement strand
TCTCAAGAATTCTAAAATTTGAGAGAAATTTTTCATTTATCAAGTGATTAATAAGCGGAATGCTTGTGCCAAAAGTTAATGCGAATAAACTGAGCACATCCCTATTGGCAAGACGTACTGATGTCCTATATTGAATAGATAAAGCTACTGTCAGTACTACACAAGCGAAGTCTACGCGTTCTGATAAATCGCACCTAGGCCTTGTTTAGGAAATAGTATCCCCAATACAATAAGGCTAGGATTGATCAGGACGCCTGAACTGGACCGTGGAATAGCCCATCTTCATCGTTATATTTCTATCTCAAGGAAACCGTTAGATTCCTTAACACGGAACGTTTTTAAGGGAACTGTGTTGTTATCGTACTCGCACTTAACATCAGGTTTTATCATAGCCTCGGTCACTCGTTCTCCCGTAGTAATATCGTATTTTGCACCGTGAGCAGGACACTCTGCATACTTTCCAGAAACATTTTCTAAAAGTGCACAACCCATATGGCTACAGACAGCGTCCATCGCATAATACTTACCTTCTACTTTTGCAACAAGAATTGGCCTCGAATTTAGCCATGTTATGTAGTGATTCGTTTTTTCAAATATTTTAGTCGAGATCCCTACTCTTTGGTATGTCATCTCATAAAATTTTCATTTATGATATTAAAGTTTCCTAATGTTCAATATCTTATATGAGACTAGTATAATTCTATACTTCATTATAAAATAGATGAAGGTTTTGGAGAATTGAATGCTTCATATAATTAAAATTATTGAGAAAATTTTTGGATAATCATTTTGATGCATTCGATGATCCTATAGTATCTGTGGGCTTTTCTCTCATTTCTCCTCCGAGAGCACTACTAGAAGATTCATCGAAAATGTATCTCTTTCCCCTGAGAGCAGAGAGTATCGCAGCCAAAATAAATAGTATTGCTGCTACATAAAAGGCAACGTGCAATGCATTCATGAAAGTTGGTGCAAGTGCGCTGGGGAACCATGTTTTACCTTCAAGAATGTTGATGACTGACGGGCTTATTATCGAGTTCACGTACGTCGATGGGAAAAATCCAAGAATTGTTTCCATAGGGTTGTATCCTAGAAAAGCAGAGAAGAGCGCAGAAGTTGCAGGGATATGTGAAAGGAATGGGATAAGTGGCGCTGCACCGGCCGAAGCAAGCGCAGATGTCATAGCATTCGGTAGTCCAGATGTTATCGATACCAGGACAATAGTGAAAAATATACCCATGCTTGCAGTTTGACCACTATTCTGGAGTGTGGCTCTCATTCCAGATGCTGTCCCTCTGAGTTGAGGAGGAACGGAATTCATTATTGCTGTAATATTGGGTGCTGCAAAGAGTCCCATTCCGGAACCAAGCACGAACAAAAGGATTGCAAAAATAGAATAGGTGAAGTCGTAGTTAAGGGTAGTAAGAAGGATTAGAGCTATTGCTCCGACTAGCATTCCAATAGTTGATATTGCTCTTGCACCAGTCTTATCAGAAATGGCACCACTCAGTGGCCCGAATACAACAAATCCAGCCATCATCGGTATTGTGTATATCCCGGCCCAGAACGGGACACTGCTGTATGAATAACCGTGGAGAGGTAGCCATATTCCCTGGAGAAGAATAATAACCATAAACATGATTCCACCCATTCCCATGGACTGTATCATACCCGCAATGCTTCCAGTAGCAAATGCTCTGTTTTTGAAAAGCGACATATTGAACATAGGGTGATCCACGTGCCCTTCTACAATCACAAATATGACCAGTAGAACGAGACCTACGACTATGGAAGTTATCACCCAAGGATTGCTCCATCCCATTGAGGATGACCTATAAGGCATCAGTCCGTATGTAAGTCCAATAAGGATAAGGGTTAAACCTCCCGCGAATGTTACATTGCCGGGAAGATCTACACGCTGCCCTTCATGTCTCGTTGAAGTATCCTTCAACTTCAGATAAGACCATATAGTTCCAAGTAGCCCTACGGGTACACTTACAAGAAATACGAATCTCCAATTTATAGATGCTAGTATACCTCCCAGTATTAAGCCTATAAGTGAACCTGCAAGCCCAGCTATCTGGTTTATTCCCATCGCCTTCCCTCTCTCATTCGGGCCAAAGCTATCCGTGATTATTGCAGCAGAATTTGCAAAGAGGAATGAACCGCCCACAGCCTGTATCACCCTAAATAGGATCAGTTCTGTTCCGGCCGTATCGCCTTTGCCAGGCGTAATGAATAGGAGTATTGAACCTATGGTAAATATCAGGAAACCCAGATTGAATAGTCTAACCCGTCCATAAATATCAGAAAGTCGGCCAACAGTCACGAGGAGGACAGCTGTGACAATCATATAACCCATCAGTATCCAGAGAAGATAGACAAAAGAACTAGCCTCAAACGGATTTATTCCAATCCCCCTGAATATTGCTGGTAACGAGATCATCATAATTGTTCCATTGATGGATGCCATCAGGACACCCAGTGTGGTGTTTGATAATGCTATCCACTTATACTGGACCATTTTATCTTCAAGGGTAGTAAATTTTCATATAAGTAGTTAATTGGAGGCATAAGCGAGATAATATTTTAATAAAAAAATGAACTATCGACCGAAATGCTATCAAGAAGATCCGGTATAATTATTAGCGTCATAGTAATAGTTATATTCTCTGTCATTGCTGTTGGAACAATAGAAAAGAGTTCAACCAGTCTAACAACGAGTCTGTCCTCAGCGCAATCCGAGCTTCACCTTTATTCTCCATCTAACGGTACAACATTTGTATTGGAGAGTCCGAATGATACGATTCACCTGAACATCAGTATCAATTCCTCTTCTTCACGCCTTTATATATTCGATATTTCGCCTGCTTCACCCCCCACTGTAGGCAGTATTCAGCTTTATTCCTTGCCGGGTTTGACTTATTTAAATAAAACACTCTACCCTATGAACTATGAGGTAGTAAACGTGAACCCAGGTATCAACACCACTTTTCCCATAACTCTCTACGTAAATTCCTCTGTATTTCAGCAGATGAAGATTTCAAATCCTATGAAGGATGAGATATATCCCTATCTCGTTGAGGTGCTCGTAGAATCTTCAAGTGGTGCATCCGTGGTAGCTTTTACAGTTGTCAGAGCTTAATTTTACAAATTTTTAACTGGTATTTTTATGCTTGCGATTTTTGAGATCATCATGAAATATCAAAATTCGCGCTCAACGGCTTGAGCAGAACGATTTTCTTAAAGCTCGTGTACGGGAACATTTTATTGGATTCGCATTCTTACAGCGAAATATAGAAGATGCGAACTTGCGAAGTTAATTCTATTTCTATATCAGTTACACTATGTGTACCTATGGATGTAGTTAAGGGGTGTGGAAAAATGTTAAGCGATCGAAGCGGTAAAAAATTAAAAATTTTATGATGAGGTATTTCACACCTTGAAGTGTGTGTCAAGCAGAAAGAAAGTCATTCGATGGTTTTAAAAACATATATTTTATATTATTTTGCCGGTAGTCTCCAGCCAATTTCAAGGGCTTGTTTATATAATCTGATTTTCTTGGAATTGCGACTTCAGTGGCCTTCATATTTGCCAGCATGCAGGAATGTGCCTGTGGTAGCGAATATTCCCAGGTGGGTTGTGACTGCATAGAATATTCTCTACAACTCCTTTTCAAACAATTTATTAATGATGGATCAAGGAGGTTTCTATTACTGTTCTCAAACTCACAATCATCATTTAATTTGATAAAAAACTGGATGGCAGAAAGGATATAGCTTATAGCTATCTGTAAAATAACTCCCTATTACAGATCTAAGTTAGATAGATAATTTTTGTCGGATTAATATGCGTTAGCGAGCTCAATTAACCTTTCGTTTAAGGAATATACCAACGACAGAGATGATTATCCCGGCCACCAGCAGTGCCAGTCCAATTATAAGTAACAGGCCGTAAGATATTATAAGCGAGTTGTTGAGATCCATCAGGCTGTAGCTGACTTCAGGGACCTTATTTCCTGGTGCAACTATATAAAATACGCCACTGATATTATAAAATAGCGAAGAATCCCCTTCAGTGAGTGACGGGTGAACGCCGTATGATGCAATATTTGTAGAGTTCAGAATAGGAATATCCTGTGATGGTATTAGATACACAGTACTATTAGAGATTATGATCATCTTAAGATCCCCAGAGGCAGTAATTGCCGGAGATATCGAGTAACCCTTGTCAGTTAATGTCATATCCGCTGTGGTAATATGAATTGTTTTATCTACCTCTCCAAAGGATAATCCGATCATTATTATTCCTATTAGTAGAATCGTTATTCCTATGATAACTGTACTTTTTCTCATTATTCCACTTTTCCCCTTATCCCAATTGCCCCCTTAAATTTGACGGCAAGCGTTGTTATGAATTCTTATTTAGCATTAACGAGAAGTTCCTAATATATAGATGCTTTTAGGATTCTAAAGTAGTTAGAAAAATTAATATGCAGCTGTAATTACAGAAGGTACGCAGGTGTTGTGTAGCCTGGTAGCACAAAGGCCTTCCAAGCCTTTAGCCCGGGTCCAAATCCCGGCACCTGCATAATTTCTGAACGAATGCAATAACTGATATTTTTCCTTCATTACTGCCTAACTGGTTCTTTTTTTGTGACCAACGCGAGAATGTGAAAGTTCCTTTTCAAGAAGCGTCGCTAGAATAATATTGCAAATATCTAGGCGAAATCTTCTCCGTCCAAAACATAAAATGGTTTTCCAACACGAATTCTTGGAAGAAATAATAACAACTGTATTTGCCGATTCTTAATACCTACGAGTGCTTTCAGGTTTTGGTTGGTAATTTTTGGAAAGGTTATATACCCTCCCGCGCCAAGTAACCTCATTACGCCACAAACCTTGTATAAGATTCCACGCGTAGATGAACGGAAGTATAAATGTTATCGCAAAAAAGTACCACACCTTTACAGGCAGCTTCCTCTGACTATTAATTGAATTAAAAATGAATGGAAATATGAATAAAAGGAATATGGTGTTCACTAAAACAGAGAATAAAATAGATGAGATTACTAAATAGATCGTTATGCCATAATATATTATACCGAAAATGAAAACTTTTTTTGTTGAATACATTGAGAATGACGTTTGCCTGTTCGACCATTCCATAAATCTGGTGAAATCTTCATTTGAGTAGATGTCTGGCGCTGCGTCAGGAACATATGAAATTTTTAACCCCTTGTTTTTTACGATCCTGAGGACGGCAACATCGTCTGAAATAGAATTTGATAACTCTCGTATTAAATCCTCATCGATGAAATCCCTCCGGAACGCCATGGAGCCTCCCCATACGAATTTAGTCAAATCTGACTCCATCATCGATTGCCCCACTGCTCCCCAAAACATCTTGACTCTGCTCCAAAACCCCCCTACAGGATAAAATACGGGAAATGAGGTCGATACCCCAACATCACAATTATTAAGCTGAGCTAGCAAGAGTGAAAGCCACTCTCTTTTTACTCTGATATCAGAATCGGCAATTACATAGAAGTCATAGCTTGGAAATTTTCTAAGCGCAGAGAGGATTGCACGTACCTTTCCGCTGCAATTATCGCATTTTTCAGATGAATGGATATATCTTATTCCAGCATTTTTTAAAAATGGAACAGATGAATCATCCTCGCTATCAACCACGGCAATAACGTCATAGTTTTTCCAGGTCTGTTTCTTAAGTGATTCTAGATTTTCCTCAAGCCTGTAATCGACTCCTCTTATTGGCAGTATGACGAGAGCTCTCTTGAGATTGTAGTTGGGTCCAGCGTTGTCTAACGATTTATTTTTGTGATTCCTAGCTAGATAGGTTACCATAATCCCCGACGCAAAGAGAAGATTGAGGAAGAATACCACTAACCAGATTATACCCATTTAATTTCAAGATTTCAACTAGGACATAAGTTTTATTTAATTTCTTGAGATAATCAAGCCTCCTTAGATTTTTATTAGATAGAAAAATTGAGTGTACCGATGTCATTTCGCACTTTTAACATATTAAAAAAGGTTAAGTAACGCCGAAAGCAACGCTACATTTTAAAAAAGTTTCTTTTAGAGGTGCATAATTATCCCCAAACTAGAGGAGTGTTAAATATTCCGGATAAGGAATTGCATTTATAAAATTGCAAATCTAGCAGTAGTGCTTTAATTATTACTCGCCTCATTACGTGATTTTGATTTCGAGGACGAGATTGGCTATCCATATTTCACTTAATCCCTTGATTCTGATAATGGCCTGACCGCAAATCGTACGTTTTTGAGGCGGCTTTGTCTAGTGAAATGAAAATCATCTGGAATACCCCCTTATCATTTGATATCATAACTTCCTGATCTCCAAGGTTCTTGAGATAGAACCTTATTTTCCCCCGGAATCCTGCATCGACAAACCCAAAACTTCCAAATATTCCGATCCTAGAGTAACTAGATCTTAAAAACATCATAGCTCCAATATATGCAGGGAGTGATACAGTTTCCTTGCTCTCAAGCTGAATTCCCTTATTTGGTGGTATGGTGACTGTCTCCTGCAATCCAAAATCGTAACCGTTGGGTGTAAGTCTCTCTTCACTAAAAGGTTCTATTGAAAGAGTGTGGTTATAGATCAATTCCATTATCGTTTGATCAGACAGGATCATGGCCTAAAGAAACCTTTTATGTTTAAAATATTTGCTGATGAGTGTTTGAACCAGAAACTGTTAATGCGTTTGTAGGGGGATATGAAATATCCGCTTCCGGAATTATTAATGTAGCAGGCTCCCCAGAGCTGTCAAATCTAGGCTATTCTATTTCAATGCCAATTTCACTTTCCCTACACATTCTCACGAGAGCAGACAGCGTTGTGCACTGGAAGGGAACGAATGAAGTAATAATACCTTATCAAATTTCCAAGACCACAAATGATTGGTTTGACCCTATAAAGATTTTAACTAATATCTCAATCCAAAGGGGATGGCAAACCCCGCCATACGTTCTTGCTGAAGAGGATTTGAAATTCCACATGGGATTAGCTTACTACTCCGCCTTCATAGACGTATTAATCCGGGCTTTTTCACTTGTCAACAATGTAAATCTAGGCGCAGCGGAAATTGTTGAGTTAAGCAGGGAAGTCCAAGAAATTACGAGGGGATTTTATATTCCGGCTGAAACGCTTACTAGAATTAACGGCAGGGATGGTAATGTTCTCATATATGATGAAAAGAATAAAACATTCAGGAATGAACCCGTAAAGCTTGAACCTTACAGCTTGGTAGTTATATCTAGTAATTCCCTTGAAGAAAATGAAAATTACCGGACCTTTCAAAGGAATATGGAAAAATTTAGGCGCTTAGGGATGTTAAATCAAAAGACATCTTCACTTTCTTATCCATTTCTTAATTTTTTCAACCACTTTTCAACAGAGCAGGAGATGGTAGAAAATATAATAGACGCGTTGCTGAAGGATGACACCGATCGATTTGTCTGGGCCTGGTCAAAATATTCTCAATCGATTGCTTATAATCTAGGTGTTATTTCCAGCTTTCAGAGAAATGTTGCGTCGCTTCTCGAAAAATACTCAATAAGGAACTACGTGTTCACGGTGAGCGAATATTCAGGTTCAGTCATAGTGTTAGCTGACTCCCCTGCGAGGGCAAAGATTTCTGAAAACCTTGTGAGAGATTACTTTAGTATCACGAATGGAACCCTGAATATCTCGGAAGTACATAACAGGAACGATACAAAAAGCGAAAGAATAATCCTCTAGAATAAAAATTCACGCAAAATATTTTTATGGCCCTTCATTAGCTAAATATGCCTCTATTTGGAACTAACGGTATAAGGGGGATAATTAATGAAACGTTAGAACCAGAACTAGCATTCAAATTTGGTATGGCCGTTGCAACTTACTACGATCGAGAAGAAATCGCCGTTGCGTATGACAACAGAACAACATCCGATATTTTTAAAAACATGGTTATGGCAGGCATCTTGAATTCCGGCAAGAACGTTGTCGATCTAGGGATAGCGCCAGCACCAGCAGCGCAGATTTACTGCAAGTTTAATGGGATCCCCGGCGTTATGATTACGGCCTCCCACAATCCTCCGGAATTTAATGGGCTAAAGGTAATTTCGTACGACGGTTCGAATCCTGGTCGAAGTGAGGAAGAGGAAATTGAGAAGATTATTACGCAAGAAAGCTATTATAAGACAACCTGGGACTTCGTCGGTAAAACTAGGAAAGATGATCCCATAAGGCCATATGTAGACGCGGTACTAAAAAATGTGAAGCCAAATAAGGTAAGATCAAAAAGATTCCGTGTAATGGTTGACTGCGCGAACTCTACAACGTCGCTTTCTACTCCAGCTATTTTGAATAGGATGGGAGTTAGGTATGTTAGCCTTAACTCCAACCTTGACGGCATGTTTCCAGGGAGAAACTCGGAACCGACTACTGAAAGCGTGGCAGACATGATAAATGCAGCGAAGGCAGGTGAATTTGATCTTTCAGTCGCCCACGATGGAGATGGTGACAGGGCCTTCTTTCTCGACGAGAAGGGAAATCCAGTTGATGGTGACAAACTTGTTGCCCTCATAGCTGATCATATACTTTCATCACGGAAAGGCGATCTTGTTTTCCCTGTTGCCTCAAGTTTTCTAATCGAAAGAATAGCGGAGAAGCACGGCGTTAAGGTCATAAGAACTCCGGTAGGAACACCCGTTATTTCTGAAGCTCTTAAAAAATACAAAGCGGTAATGGGGGGCGAGGAGAACGGGAAAGTAGTTTTGCCGGAACATCTAAACTCTGGGGATGGGGGCCTTGCACTTGCTCTCGTTCTCGACTTGCTATCGGATACAGAACAGAAGCTTTCAGACTTGATAGGGCAACTCCCTGACTACAAGCTCAAAAGAATAAAAATAACGAACAGAGTGGATTTTGACTCTTTGAAGGAGAAGCTTAAGTCCCACTTCGGCTATATGAAGAAAGATGAAATTGACGGTTTGAGATTGGTAGACGGCGATAGTTTTATACTTATAAGGAAGTCAGGAACAGAGCCAGCTATTAGACTCTTTATAAGCTCTCTTGACGATCGCTGGATTGCGGCTAAGGAAAAGGAAATTATGGACATTATTTCATAAAATGTGTAGAGGGAAATAGACAAAAATCTTAAATCTTTATAAAATCTTATTGAATATGGAAATCGGGATAGAAGGTGTCATGAAAAAGGCAGGTCAAAAGATTAAGACAATATCAGAAGTTTTCTATCCACCTATTGATATCACGGAAGAAGGTGAACACGTATTCATATACCTAGATTTGCCTGGATTTTCGAAAGAGGATATAAAGATCCTGAGCACAAAAAACGGGCTGAAGGTGTCAGGTACAAGGAAGAAGGAGCTCAAGGGAAAGATTTTGTACGAAGAGAGGGTTGATGAATTCTCGAAATTCATAAGGATACCAGGCGAATTTGATTCTGATTCAGTAAAAGCTTCTATGAACAATGGAGTGCTGGAGATTCAAGTAACACGCAAGGAAGTTAAATCTGTTCCTATTACCTAGCTCCTCAAGGCGAAAAAGGCAAGAATAGCACCAACAACGAAGAAAGGTATCGCGATATATAACTTAAATATGAGTAAAGAGCCAGTAACAAACAATCCTGCAGATAATATAGCAGAAGAATAATTTCTTTGTCTTCTCTGATACAAAGCCCTATTTACATTTCTAACTAATTCTGGAATACTCATAAAATCTTCTATTGCCCTTTCTATTCGTCTTGGGAAATTAAGGATCCTAGTCTTAATTACTTTAAAAGAAGCCTTCTCTTCGTCCATAATTTCTGCCACAACGCTTATGAATTTAAAGTTCGGATCAAGTGTTTTGCATACTCCCTCCAGTATTACGGACATCCTAGCGAAAAGAGCCAGATTGTAAGGTAGCCTGAATGGGAACCGGAAGAGTATGACATTCGCGCGGTGCATAAGCTCGCTATATTCAAAGCTTGTTACCTCCTTACCTTCCAAATCCTTGAAAACAGTAGTCAAAAGCTGTTCCATGAAAAGCTTGTCTGCAGCGGGATCAATCAAGTCGAGATCTACGAGTACACGAAGGAGATTTCTTGCGTTGAATGTCGCCAGATAATAATAACCCATCAGAAGTTTATCTCTGAGTTCTTCGCTTAGTTCTGATGTCATACCAAAATCCATTAGGACAAGTTTATTGTCCTTCCTCCAGCCGATGTTTCCAGGGTGCGGGTCAGCGTGGAACCTTCCTGCCCTCAAGGCAAGTCTGAGGAAGAGCTTGTCTATAACCTCTGCTAATCTTCTAGTATCAGCACCATTTCTTTTGAGTTCATCAACATCGCTTATTTTTATGTAATCCAGGTATTCCATAACGAGAACTTTTGAGGTAGAGATCTCCTTGTATACCTTCGGTATCACTATCTCCATTCCAAGATCGAGATCGTCTATCTTGCGTCCAATAATTTCTATAGACTCAGCCTCCCTTTTATAATCAAGTTCAAGTTCAAGACTTGCAAGAAACTCCTGAGTGAACGTCGAGAGAGAAAATGACTTCAGGAGATATCTCTCAAGCAGCTTGACGAACGCTTCGATTCTAGGTTTGTCCCTCCTTATGGTTTCTTCGATACCTGGCCTGTTGACCTTTACGGCCACATCCTTTCCCTTGTATTTGGCTTTGTAAACGAGACCCAGGCTGGCACCTGAAATTCCAGCGGAATCGAAGCTCTCAAACACATCTTCAAGTTTACCTAGTTCCTTCTCTAGAAGTTTCTTAACAGGGGCAAAATCTGGTAAGGGAACCTGATCCTGAAGATCTGTTAATGCTTGTATATACTCCTCAGGTATGACGTCCCTCCTTGATGAAAGTAGCTGACCCATTTTTATGAAAAGGGGGCCTGATTTTATCATCGCATCGCGCAACTTCAATGCTTCAATCCGGGTCTTCTCCGGAGAGGGTGGATTACCCGTCCTTTCTAGATACCTCTGGTAATACCTAAGATACCTTGCACGAGGATAAAATCTCAGAGCAATTTGAAATCCTTTAATCCGATCAGCCAAGGTCATTGTTTCTTAAGAGTGCGCCTTGGCATATATACCAATTGGTATCAATCATCACGCCTTTTAATATCACCTGCATTAACGAGGTCAGAATAGAAATCCTTCATCTTTATTGATTCCATAAGTGACGGAGTTCCATCCATCAGAAATGATATGAAGGCTACCTCAATAAGTTCATCGTATGTAACTCCGGATTCTACAGCTTTCCTCAGATGGTATGAGAGGCACCATTCGCATTTCTTGGCCAATGAGAGTGCGACGAATATTAATTCCTTGTATTTTTGGGGTATTGAACCACTACTGATTATGCGATCCACTAGCTGCGAGTAATCCTTTCCGACATCACTCTTTTGCTTCATTATGTCGTCGAAGAGGCTTTGAATTTCTTTAAGTCTTTCAAATGCGTCCATGTGAATGTTATTTCAAAACTTGATTTAATTGTGATGTAGTTTTTTCAATGATCGAAAAGTATGAGGCCATATTTAGCTGATCATGGCATAAAAGAGTTGAATATCTCTATTAGTTCACTTTCGTATTTCTTGATCCTGTCTGGGGTACCTAAGTTAAATCTTTCTGTTAATTCAGAAGGAAGCAAAATGCGAACCTTTATTTTCGTTTCTGATTCATAGGCGACCATTTTGCATGGCAGAAATAGACCGTTATTGTCGTCCCCGCCTATAAGGTCCTTTGCAGCCTGAGGTTTGCATATTTCTAAAATATGGTACTCCTTAAAATCGAAGTTCATCGTCTTTTTCAAAATACCTTTGACGTCAACGTCGGCAACTGCTACGTATCCATTGTTCTTAAGATGGAAAAGAAGGCTATCCATCAATTCTGAAAAGTTTCCGTCGAATTCTCTCTCTACGAATAGCATAATAGCATAACGACAAATAATGTAATAAGGTTATGTACTCCTGACACTAAGAAATATTCTTATGGTCCACGGTAAAAATTAGAATGTAATGATATTTCTCGTGCATTGATTTAATTAGCTTAAATCCAGAACTTTCAAATATTTTAACCGCACTGGTCTCATTTATCCTCATATGCAATGGAGGGCCATGCTCAGTTGGGACATCTGACCAGTCCAAATCTACCGCAAAACCTTCCGGTTTAATTATCCTCCCTATCTCAGAGAGAAGAGATTTTTTATCTTCAATGTCGTGAAATACATTTGCCATAAAAACGACGTCCATCTGATTTTCCTTGAAGGGAAGTCGTTCGATACTACATCTCAATACATTTATGTTCTGATACCCAGTTTCCATTGCTTTCTTTCTAACTTCTTTGAGCGAATCGAAGTCTATATCAGTTGCAAAGACCTTACCTGTCGCGCCAACTTCCTTAGATATTGGAATAGAATAGAAACCAACGCCACTACCTAGATCCGCAACTTTCATTCCTTTCTTGATACCGAGACTTTGGATGATATTGGTGGGGTCGCCTCTGTTGAATTGCCCATGATAAAAGTGGTGCGCTGGAGTCCATTTGTCTTTATCCGTCACTCTTACCGATCCAATTATGATAGAAACATTTTGTGCTTATTCTATTATACAAGAATAGGCATTACGGTGAAAGGTTATTATGTGAATAGAAATATGGTAAAAAGGCAATGAATACACTTACTGTTGTCGGCTGTCAATTCGGTGACGAAGGTAAGGGGAAAGTTATAGATTTTTTATCAGAAAATTATGATATAACGGTCAGATTCAATGGCGGAGAGAACGCTGGTCACACTGTTGTAGTTGATGGGAACACCATAAAGTTTCATCTTGTTCCTGCTGGTTTTCTTAGGTCCAGGACATCAGTTATAGCAAACGGTGTTGTGGTAAACCTCCGCAGATTGGTGGAGGAAATAGAATTTCTCAGTAAGTACAGGGGAAAATTTGATCTCAGGATATCACATCTAGCCCATATTGTAACTGATCTTCACCTTAAGAGGGATAAATATCTCGAGGAATTAAGAGGAAAAGGGGCAATTGGAACTACCTTGAAGGGTATAGGTCCAGCTTATGAGTCCAAGTACGGCAGGTACGGAATGAGAATTGTTGACCTATTCGACCCTAAGGTTGTTGAGGACAAACTGGAATTTCTTAGCAAGATATACGGTATGAACTACGAGAAGAGTTACATAAACAGCCTACTTTCTGACTTTTCCAAGGTTAGTAAATACGTTGCAGACACCCGTATCTATTTGAAGGAGGAGATCGAAAAGGGATCAGGTGTCCTATTTGAGACTGCAAACGGGACGTTCATAGATGTAGATTATGGTACCTATCCTTATGTGACATCATCACATACTACAAGTCCAGGCGTAACCGTAGGTACAGGTCTACCTCCAAAGTACTTCAGCAAATTCCTGGGTGTTGCAAAAGCTTATACTACACGCGTTGGCGAGGGTATTTTTCCCACAGAATTAACTGGACCTATAGCAGAACATTTAAGGAAAATTGGAAATGAGTACGGTTCGACTACCGGAAGGCCGAGACGCGTTGGTTACCTGGATATTCCAATGTTGAGGGCTGCAGTCGATATAAATGCGCTTGACTATATCGCTCTGACTAAGGTGGATGTTCTTGGAAAGCTAAAGGAAATAAAGGCAGCAGTTTCGTACGAGGTGAACGGATCTGAGGTGTACAAATTTGATCCATCAAATCCCCCTGAGAGAGTTAATTACGAGGTATTTGAACCGTGGGCAGAAAACTCTGCAAATCTAGAAAAATATGTGGAATTTGTTGAAAGTCAGCTCAAAGTACCGATTGTGTTCGTAGGGAATGGTGAAAAAAGGGATTCAATGATATCTAGGGGAGAAATATCCGCATAGAAAGCAATAATTAATTGCTAAGTGATATACTATTATGAAAAGGCACTTCCTCTCCAAGAGGGAGACTCGTGAGCTCCAGGAACTAATTGAAAGGTTCGGGGTGACTACGAATTCAAAATCCCTAGAGATTGAGGAAAATGACCATTCAATTATATATGATAACGGGAAGCCTATTCTTATAAAGTTCGAAGGCACGTGGCTTCCTACGATGTCCCTTATGGTTTCAAACAATTTTCCAAGAGTTACTGTGGATGAGGGCGCTCTTAGGGGAATAAGAAACGGCGCAAATCTCTACTCTGCAGGTATAAAAGAAATAAAGGGAAATATCGTCAAGGGTTCAACCTGCGTAATTGAAGATCCAAACGAAATTCCTGTAGGTTCTGCAATAGTATCATCAGAGGTTTCAGACATTATCTCTAGGAAAAAGGGTTCGTACCTGAAGGTTTACGAATTGCGTTAAATGAATTTAAGGGCTTCTCTGCCTTTCATTCCCACTTTTATTCCTGCTTCTTTACCCTTGGAACTGACTTTCACTATTTCCTTGTTTAAAAGATCTTCTATTGAATTCACGCCTGTGGATGAAGCTGCAATCGATCCGAGCCTATCTGCTGCCTGAATGTCAAGGTATCCACACATTAAGAAACCTACTTTTCCTGTTATTATAACAATTGGTGCTGGGACGGAGTCTATTTTTATGCCAGTATATGTGTTTCCGTTTTCGGAAATTGTCTCAATTTGTATCATATTCCATCATGTTTTTTTGGTATATTATAGGTAGGAAGGAGAATGGATAAGATATAGTCTCCCAGGCAGTGCGAAGTTTTCTGGCATAATAGCCCTTGTCGTATCTATTTTCTAAATTTTCAATATTGACAAAACCGCTTCTTTCAGATACTACAAAAAAAGAGACCTTATCTCCTGGATTTGCCGTCCTAGCACTCTCTATCGCTCTCTTTCGGATGCTATTGACTTTGTAGTACTCTGGCCATCTTGTAGCAACCATATCTATCATAAGATCAGAATCGTCAACATCTCCATTTATTATTCTGTTCAAATATACCTCGTATACGTGCTTTACATCATTATAATACTTTCTAAAATCACTTATGTGTTCGACCCTGGAATATATGTCAAGGATGTCCTGCTGCATTTTCTTGCATATGTTAGGGAAATCACTCCTTCTCAACTCTATACCCCTCACCTTAAATTCACCGTTATACTTCAGTCCAAAATATCTGTTAAGTGCCCCCGTACTTTCTTTTGTCGGCAAGAAGACTATCCATTTGTATTTTCCTTCCAGTGAAATCCTCAATTTGCTTTTCTGCTCTATTCTTTTTATTACATTTTCAACATTCCCGTGCCCCTGCAACCATAATGAATCCACTATGCCGTGAATTACATTGAATCCTTCATCCTCCGCTATTCTCACACTATCCGTTAATATAGTTCTACCTATGCTAGTTATGGCTTCGTGTACCTCAATCCTCCCGAACTTTGCATTCTTGTAACCCGTATAACCAAAAGATGTCAGAAGCAACCATTTTAGGACCGCGTCCTTCCTCCTATAAATCTCGCTTCTTTCCTTCATTTTTTTGAAATATAATCTGAGATTTAGCAGATCCGAAAGGAATTCTGGAAGTTTTCCCTTCTTATCTATACATATGTTGTACCCAAGGTCTTGAACCGTGTAATAATTGCTACACGCTTCATTTATAGTTTCTGGTGAAAGATTGTATTTTACTATGATCGAAGGATACATTGAACTGAAATCAAGTTCTGTTACATCTTCATAAATCCCTGGGGCAGGTTGTAGATACAAACCACCTCTGTCTGCTTCTATAAAAGAACGTATGTTCTTTATGCTTTCATGATCATCTTTGTAGAGTGGTATCATTATCCCTTTTTCGAGCGCTTTACGTACTTCATATGAGGAAACAGCCGTTCCAGGTGTAATCCTAGCGGTATGAAAAATAGGGAGTGATGTAAGTCTGGTTATAGTTGCGAGGCCTTCTAAACCGCCTTCAGAGAACAGAAACGAGGTTGTACTGTCAACATGCGGAATTCCGTGGATCATGAAACCACTTCTCCTATGATTTATCCTGCCATAAGATGTAAACGTCCTGTCTTTAGTTATGGAATTTTTTATGTAATATCCATATTCCTTAGCTATTCTGAAGAACTCTGGGAAATATGTATCCCCTCTCTCTGATATTACTATATTAGAATCCTGTAACAGAGAGAAAAAATGATCAATTGAAGAATAGATATTAGTAAACAATTTACCATTTACTTCGATTTCGCTCAGGCCATCTATAAAATTTATGTTTAGAACTGAAAGGTCAGGAAGAGAAAAATCCATATCTTCCCCCTCCCCGAAGAAATGGAGGTTATTCTTAACCATAAAGGATTGTATTATGTTTATGTCTGCATTGTAAATTTTGAAACTATGGTTTCCAATTCTTTCAATACCATCTATTAAGAGGCTTATCTTTTCAGGTGGAAGCTCTATTGATAGAACTTTCTTCCTTGAAAAGATATCGTTCATTTCCTTTAATTCCCATTTTACCCAGGGAAGACCATCTATGTCGTCTGTTATTAGTTCAAGTCTATCGCCTGCTACGTATATGACATGCTTATAATCCCATCTTTTAATCTGCTTTTTCTCGTTTATTGTGTATATTGAGCTGCCTCCCCAAGCGTCTATTATCATTTCTTTTCCTTGTTCATTTCAAATAATATGAAAAACAAAAATAAAAAATACGGGTCTAAGCTTGTGATCGATCCTTCTGGGATGTGTGTTCTTGCCTTTTTTATCATATCTTCAACTATCTGTTTGTCTTCGATCTTTAGAAGCTTCTCAGCTTTCCTTAATTCTTCGACTATGCTCTCTATTTCCATTCTAAGGCTTGGGGTATTTCTTCCCATTCTCTGACCTTCTCTGTTACTTTATATCTAAAAATATGATCTAGCCACAGCGGTTTGAATTCTTCATCTTCTATCAGGTAAAATATATTTGGTGTATCGTTTTTCCGTGATATTGATTCAAGTGCATTTGCAACATTCCTTAGGATACCTTCTTTCCATTCTTTAATTTCAGATAACCTCAATGCTATAAATATAGAGAGATCGTCATAGAAGAAATCCTCTACAATTGTCTTCTGAAATTGATACATATTCAATATTCGCTGGATATAAATATCATCGCCTAGATTTCTCTTCAGACGATACGCATCTACGAATACGCCATCGCCTAGCAAAAGAACAACACGCCCGAAACTTTTTACGAAATCTTCAAGTATCGCTGAATTGAACTCCTCCATAATCAATAGATAAGAGTGGTGACCTTTAATCCTGAACATGATTTATAATCATTATGCAGATATTTCAACTTTGCAGAGTTTATTCACAAATGAAAAAAATGAAAAAATGAAGTATATGAAGCTGTATCGTTATTTCCTCTAGCTATGTGAAAGGCGTTTTTTGCAAACTACTCGATGCATTGCCTTCTTATTAAATAAATAAAACCCCCAGCTTTACAAATTAAATCTAAAGATATTATAACATCACTGCGGAAACGATATAGATTAATAAAACGTTGTAAATATGGGAATATATCATTTTCAACCTTTGGTACACAGAAATACCACGACCTTGGCAAGACATAGGGCTATTTAATCCGTAAAACATCCGCTATTTCTCCGACAGCATAGACCTCTGGCACTTCGATTCAGAAAGAACATAAATCATAGACAGAGAAGAATGCATCGCCGAGCTATATCCTCTGGAAAATATTGCTGGCACTCGGAAATTTGTATTGTGCTAGCCAGAATAATATCTCTGATCAGCAGAAAGCCGAGATATCCAGAAATAGCCATAGGTATCTATTTGCAGTTAAGAAAATATCAATAAATTTTCCCTAGTTCGTTAATAGCAGGTGACGAAAGCATCTTAAAAGGATTAAATAAGAAAGAACTATCACAACTACAATGAGGATGTCATTTACAGATAATGAAATTAGAAGTCTGTGGCGCGAAATACTGACAGACAAGAGCGCTGAGATTTCTAGACTTAATGAACCAGATTCAAGAGAAAAAACACTTCACATACGGTATGAAGATATGGATGCGTTGAACAGGGATTTTGCCTTAAGTTTCCTAAAGACTCCAGAGGAATACCTAAGGTTGTTAAATGAAGAACTTTACGAAAACTTTCTTTCCGAGAGCTTCAAGTCAAACAAGAGTAGAAGGGTAGATATCAGAATTTCCTCATCACTTCCGGACCTTAGGAGATCAATTAGAGAACTGAGAAGCGCTGACCTTAATACATTCGTACAGGTAGAGGGGATCGTTAAGAGGGTGTCAGAAGTTGTACCTACATTAACGATGGCAGCATACAGGTGTTCTTACTGTCGGAATGTTGATCTATACCCTGTTACAGGAACAAAACTTCAACCTCCGGTAGCCTGTTCAACGTGTGGAAAAGGGAAGGAAAGCACGGATTTTAAATTCCTTCCAGAGAAGAGTATATACATCGACATGCAGCAGATTGAGGTTCAGGAGAGACCAGAACTGCTGAGAGGTGTAGCTCAGCCAGCAAAGCTATCGGTGCATCTTCAGGACGAGGAATGTGGTAAATTGAACCCTGGAGACCGTGTAACGATAAACGGTATTCTCAAGGGGAAACAGAAATTTATAAGCGGTGCTCCATCAAATCAGTTCGACATATTTCTAGATGCTATGTATATAGAGAAGGAATCTTCAGAGTACGAGGAGATAGAATTAAGCCAGGAAGATGTTGAAGAGATTAAGAAAGCCGCAAGTGACCCCGACATATACAGGAAGCTCGTTTCTAGCGTGGCACCTACAATATACGCCATGGAGGTAGTGAAAGAGGCTGTTATTTTCCAACTTTTCGGCGGTGTTAGGAAAGTATTTGACGACGGAACTTACGTCAGGGGAGACATTCACATCTTGCTTTTTGGTGATCCCGGAACCGCTAAAAGTCAAATTTTAAAGTACGCGATAACATTATCGCCGAAGTCAGTTTACACATCTGGTAAAGGAGCGTCTGCCGCCGGATTAACGGCAGCCGCTGTAAAGGACGAATTCTCTGAGGGCAGGTGGTCATTGGAAGCTGGAACGCTTGTTCTTGCTGATGGAGGACTGGCTGCAGTGGATGAGCTGGACAAGATGTCAAAGGAAGACAGCAGTGCACTTCATGAAGGGATGGAACAGCAGACAATAACCATAAGCAAGGCCGGAATAAACGCAACACTTATGTCACGATGTGCACTTCTTGCTGCTGCTAATCCAAAGTTCGGAAGATACGATGAGACAGAGCCCTTCATAAATCAAACAGATTTTCCCCCAACACTGCTTTCTAGGTTCGACCTGATATTTGTGATCGTCGATAGGCCAGGGAAAAGCGATGTTGAGATGTCTAATTATATATTAAAGGTCCACTCTGATGGAGAAAAGATTGCAGGGGGTATTTCTATTGAGAAATCTGAGTTTAAACCGTATTTTGATAGGGAATTTTTGAAAAAATACATCGTATACGCGAGGAGATATTGTTTTCCTGTTCTATCACCGGGGGCTAAAGAAAAAATAAGTAAGTTCTACGTTGATAAAAGAATGTCATCGAAACCTGGTACCGTTGCAATTACACCCAGGCAATTAGAGGCACTGATAAGGCTATCTGAAGCCTCTGCAAGGATAAGACTCTCCGATCGCGTTACCGAGGAGGATGTAGAAAGGGGGATCAAACTTATGGAATCATTTCTATCACAGACAACCTTGGTCAATGGAATTCCGGATATAGACATAATATTGACCGGCTATCCATCCAAAGAAAGAAAGAATCTACTTTCATTGAGCGAAATCATCAGGAAGCTGGAAGATGAGAACCATGGAAAGGATGTCTCTCTTAGTCAGATCCAAGAAGAGGCTAAAGGCTTGGGGCTTAGCCTAGATCAGGTGGAAAGAAATATCAAGCTTTTAAGAGAAAGAGGACAGTTGATAGAACCAAGATCCGGATACTACAGATTGATAAGAACGTAGGGACTGTATGAGAGCTCATTCGGGTGATCCGTTTGATATGGACTAAGATATACAGAATGCCAACAGATACACTCCTCGCTGCAGCAGATGAAGAACTGTTGGGAAAGGAGTTCAAGGAAGGAAAATTCAAATTGAAGGTGTCGGAGAATTTCTATATGGACAAGTTGGTTGATGAGCGTGTTTTTTCAGATCTTCTAAAGATATGTACCGTTGCCAATCTCGTTGGCGAAAGATGCATAGGAATTGCGATCGATCTCGGTTTTGTGTCTCGAGATAACATAATTCATGTTATGGGTGTACCGCATGCCCAGTTCTCAACAATGGAATGATTTTTTCATACGCTTCGACCCAAGGGCTGTGTCGCGGGAATATGATATTCCTATTGATAAGATAGCGGACCATAGTATTTTCCTGATTTCTAAGAATAGGTTAAATTCGGAGATCGATTTCATTGAAGGAAAAGGAAGATACATATACCCGGTCAGCTCAGAGCAGCTCAATACATTCATAAGATCAATGAAATATCCTGCAGGTGAATTTTTTTGGCTTAATAACGAGAAAAGAAACTACATTCAGTCAATTCTAGGAATTCATTTTCCGGAAATTATGGCTATAATAAATATGACCCCTGATTCTTTTTTCCCAGGAAGCAGGTTTAAAGATGAGGATCTTCCGGTTCTACTAGAAAAATATAAAAAACAGGGAGTCAGAATAGTCGATATCGGTGGTCAGAGTACTAGACCTGGAAGTGAAAGGGTTGACGCAGAGGAAGAAATAAGACGGATTAGATTTGCCGTAGAGGAATCGTTGAATATGGGATTCATCGTATCAGTCGATTCATTCCAGGTGAAGGTTGTAAAAGAATGCCTGGATCTCGGTGCAAAAATAATAAACGACGTTACAGGAATGGAAAATCAGGAAATGGGTGAGCTTTCAAGGAAATACCAAGCTCCAATAGTTATAATGCATAAAAAGGGAGATTTCAAAACAATGCAACTTTCACCATACTACGAAAACGTAACGGAAGAGATAATATCCTTTTTCGCAGAGAAACTCGAAGAAGCAAATAGGCTGGGCATCAGTAACAATGTAATTCTAGACCCTGGTATAGGTTTCGGGAAGAGCGTGGCGCATAACCTATACATTATTAGAAATATTCAAGATCTAAAATTGGGTCATCCATTGCTCATTGGCCTTTCGAGGAAAAGCTTTATAGGGGCTATCACAGGTGAGAGCGTAGAACAAAGGGAACAATCCAGTCTTATTTTCAACTCCATAGCATTACTTCATGGTGCGGATATAATTCGCGTTCATGATGTTGAGCAGAGCATAAAACTTATAAAAATAATAAGAAGTATTAATGAAATTTAAATATGTAGAAGGTAGTGGTACATTATTATTCCTACGAATAGGATTGATATTGTATTAACTACCTTCACAAGAGGATTTATAGCAGGGCCTGCTGTATCCTTTGTCGCGTCTCCAACTGTATCTCCAACCACAGCGGCTTTGTGCGCCTCGGATCCTTTTCCACCATAGTTTCCCTGTTCTATATACTTCTTTGCGTTATCCCAAGCTCCGCCCCCTACTGTCATCATGATAGCCAGCGGGAAACCAGATATTATGACACCAAGCAAAAGACCCCCAACTGCGAGCGGTCCAAGCAAAAAGCCGAGGACTATTGGGGTAAGAACTGCGATGAGAGCAGGTACCATCAGTTGCCTAAGAGCTTCTCTTGTAACTATATCAACCGCCTTTCCATAATCTGGTTCTTCTTCCCCGGAAAGTATCTTTGGTTTGTTCCTGAATTGGGCCCTAACTTCTTCAACTATCGCCGACGCTGCCTTTCCAACTGCGTTCATCAGGTAAGATGTAAAGAAGAAAGGAAGAGCGCCCCCTATGAGCAGGCCAGATACAACGATAGGATCATCGAGCTGAATGTTAGCAAACTGCGGAATAGAGGATATCAATGTCTTAAACGCTGCGAATAGAGTGAGAGCAGCAAGTGCAGCACTTCCTATTGCGTATCCCTTAGTGACTGCTTTTGTAGTATTTCCAACAGCATCCAGAGGATCTGTAACTTCGTTTCTAGTTTTTTCGTCGAAACCTGACATCTCAGCAATCCCACCTGCATTATCTGTAATTGGTCCATAAGAATCAATGGATATTATCATGCCTGTGGCAGACAGCATACTCGCTGCTGCTATTGCGATTCCGTAAAGGCCGAGCTGTGAATTCTGACCATAGGAGTAGAAGGTTATAGTGAAAGAGATTACGATGCCGGCGACAATGACAATTGCAGGGATAAACACAGCCTGAAGACCGTACGCTAGACCAGTAATTATATTTGTACCTGTACCGCTTACCGAAGCCTTTGAAATCAGTGCTACTGGTTTGTACCTTTCTGAGGTATAGTATTCAGTTTCGTAGACAATTATTGCCATTATTATCATTCCTATTATTGCATCGATGAATATCGCGATATTTCCTTTCATGAGGAAATAGTCGACGATGTAGAAACCTACTGCGGAGAGAATGACTGCTACCGCGAGCCCCTTATACATCGCCGTCATAATTCTCTGTTTCTCACCCTTCTTTACGAAAAACGAACCTATTATAGTCGCTATAATAGCAGTTCCACCGATAGCAAGAGGGAGAATAACTGCAGAGCTGGTTATGATTTTTGAACCAGATTCCGAAGTGTAAATTAGGTATCCTAGCAGCATAGATGCAAGGGCTGTTACGACGTACGTTTCAAAGAGATCTGCACCCATACCTGCACAGTCTCCGACATTGTCTCCTACATTGTCCGCTATAACCGCCGGATTCCTTGGATCATCTTCCGGTATACCTGTCTCGACCTTTCCTACGAGATCAGCTCCAACATCTGCTCCCTTTGTGTATATGCCTCCACCAACCCTTGCAAAAAGACTAACAAGGGATGCCCCAAAAATGTAGCCTACCATTTCTTCAGGGTTCTTGAACCAGATATAAAATGCGATGAGCCCAAGTAATGCAAGTGAGGCGACCATCAAGCCGGTTACCGTACCACCTCTAAAGGCTAATTTTAGTGCTGGATTAAGTCCTTTTTTGGCCTCAACTGCAGTTCTGACGTTGGCCCTTACGGATATATTCATACCAATCAGACCGGCAACTGCAGATCCTATTGAGCCTACTAGAAATCCGAGTGTCAATTTCCAGGCCGTAGAAACCCCAGAGGAGAAATAGAAGGCTATGAAAATGATTATTGCTAAGATTGCGGCAAATATGAATATATTAGTGTACTGCCTCCTCATGAAGGCATTAGCGCCTTGCCTTATTGAAAGCGATATCTTTTCTGCCTTTTTGTCAGTAACTGGTATTCTCAAGAGAAGATAGCTTTGTATCGCAGCGTATAAAATACCCAATAGTGCAGCAATTAGAATAAATAGTTCCCAATAGAACAGGTTTGTAGCCATAAATCGGGATTCCCAGTGTATTAATAATACTTTTCCCTTATGAAAGTCTTCAGGATTTAGCAGGAATCCAATAAAATTACTGAAATCAATTAAATTAAGAAATTAGTTAAAGTGTTTGGGAGACCCGAATCTTGTTCCTATCGATCTTCATACCCCTCGGCGTTACTATGAGATACTTGTTTCCAAGGGCAACAACATCTCCCCCGTTGTCTGTGGCCGCTCGTTTAAGTTCACTGACGATCCTCCTGAGCTGAAGTTCATCGGATTGTACTGCTCCATAATCCAATATGAGAACATCTCCATTGAGAACAATCTCATTGAATTGAGGGATCTCTTCGAATTTTTGTAGTTCTCCGATCTTTATAGAGGTACCAGCACCAGGCTCGTCAGAGAACTGGTAATCGTTTAGGTCTATGTACTTCCTTGGCTCTTTCGGCGGTCTATCCGTTCTTATGACCGTCTTTTTCCTGAATGTCATTGGCATCTAAAGGGTCACCTGTTTACAAATAAACTACTTATTAATTAATATTTTCATATCGCAATCGAAAAATAATCTTCATTTTTCTTTATCGTGAGGAGGCCGTCATATTTCTGGCACATTTTCAGTTCCTCTTTTTACACAGAAAAATATTTTTGTAAGCGGTAATAAGGTGTCACCCGGCTTAGCTCAGTTGGAAGAGCGGTGGACTGTAGAGGGAAAGCGTAATGGCGCAACCGCCGCTATCCACAGGTCGCTGGTTCAAATCCGGCAGCCGGGATTACTAATTGTTAGTTTCCCTTTTTAAACACGGGTGAATCGATACCAAAACTGAATAAATAGAAGCAATTTTAGTGACGGATTTGGAGCGTGTTATTTTGAGAATCATCAGAAATAAGGGGCAGTTATGAACGCTTTTCTTCTGATTGAGAAAATGAGATCAAGAGAAAAGCTGTCGTATTAAGTGATGAGTATGGCACCAAATGGATAAGAGTTCTAGTTTATCAATAGAGATGAAGGTTCAATTTGTTTGACCTCATACGGGTATAAAAGTATTAATAAAAGTTAACAATGCGGCCAGGATGGCGTTTATTGACGATCTTGCACTGGAGCTATTCACACTTTCATTAATAGGAGTTGTGTCGATATATCTTACTGGGACAGCTTATATTTACTACCGCAAGGGAATAAAGGATGTAGAAAAGGTAATGAGACCAGGGGCGTTCGTTCTAGCTGTTTTAGCAGTTATAGTATTGATAATGGGTATCTACGGTGAAATGACCTGGCCATTGCCAGGCAGTTACAATATACTCTTCTACGATCCTTACTTGTTATTTGGTATTGTTCTAATGTCTGTCTCGCTTTCAATAATACTTGGCCAGAAGTTACAGTTTTCCGGAATACTTGCATTTTTTTCCGGATTAATAGCTCTTTACTATGGTGCCAATGCCTATATAGACAAGATGACGGCAAGTCCAATCGCAATGCTCGGTTTGTACATATCATTCGGTTTAACAGGGGTCTTTACATTTCCGTCTACGCTCATATATGACATCCTGCCGGCAAAGGAAAAGGTATCTAGATTGTGGACGGTGGTTCTAATATTGTTCTGGATCGGGCTCGTAATTTCTACTATTCTCTCTGCACTTACTGCCATAGAAGCGGTACCTCAACATCTGCTCTCTCCCCCATAATTATTTTTTCATTTTTTAAAAATCGAAAACTTTCTATTATTAAAAAATAAGAAAATTTATTGATAGATTAAGAACAAGTTAGAGTTCAATATACTTTCGTAGACTCGAACACCCTGTGAGATGTAGGTGGATTTACATCAGACAGAAGCTTTTCCATAGCTGCCTTACTTGGTGCCTCCCAGTTACAAATTGCCCTGTTTTCATCAAAGATTGCATTCACGGATTTTAGTGAAAATCCTTGTGGCAACTTTGAATTCTTAGCCATATCAACAATCCCACTAACTACCTTCAGAACAGAATCTCTGTCCTGAGGTTTCCAAGTATGCTCCACTATCAGGTTTGTCATGCTTATCGTTCCCTTATAAGACGGTAAGGGAAATATATTGTACCGGTCATGACCGGTTGCCTATGGAAAGATTAGAATTTGTTTCCGAAAATAGCCTTCCATTCTGCTCCTTGTCAAGGAGATATCCTGACCTGAAATTTTTCAGATGGTGCAATTCTGCTGTGGATTATCTTGAATTTTACGGCAATACAGGCAGCATCGAGGCCTTAGATGAAGCTCTGCCAGATATAGAAAAATCTTTAGGAAGCAAAATAGTTTTTAAAAGGATTAACCACGGATCTCTAGTTGTTATGTTTTCCTGCAGGTGCACAGTAGATAATTCCACGATAAGTATGGCTGAAGAGTCTGGATGTATCTGGGAGGCTCCACTGTCATATTATCAGGGAAAAGAGCAAATAAATGTTTTTTCTCTTACGACATCCTCTTCAGAGAAGTTCTACTCATTGCTCCAAAGCATTGGCAAAGTCAGCATAAGCAGGAAAAAGGTGTTCACGACAGGGATGTTTCGTGATTCTTTCTTAATAAGGCTTTCTGATCTGTTCGGTAAAATGACTGAACTACAGTTGAAATCGCTTCAACAGTCTATAAGGATGGGGTACTTTTCAGTTCCAAGAAAAGGGAAGCTAAGCGATATTTCAAGGGCACTTGGATCATCAAAGTCAACTCTTCAAGAGCATTTGGAGAAGGCTAAAAATAAACTTATGGAGTCCATCGAGCCGTATCTTGATCTTTATATGTATACGCTTGAGGGAAAAGAAAAAGATTAGAGGAATCTCAGAACGATCTGTTTGTGTAATTCGGTGGTTCAGAAAGCAGAATTACGTTGTGTGGATGACTCTCCACTATACCTGACTGGGTCAGTATGACGAATTTTGTATTCTTGCGAAGCGTATCAATATCTGGCGAACCAGTGTAGCCCATTCCAGATTTAAGGCCGCCTATTAATTGGAACATTGTGTCTGCTACCTTCCCCTTGTAAGGGACAGCCCCTTCAACCCCCTCCGGTACGAATTTGTTAGCACCAATCTTCCCGTACCTGTCATTCTCGCTACTCATTATAGCACCGAGGGATCCCATACCTCTATACGTTTTATACCTTCTTCCAGATATATTGATCTCGGCTCCAGGTGCCTCGTCCGTACCTGCTAGTAGAGAACCAAGCATCACTGTGCTGGCACCCGCTGCGAGTGCTTTAACTATATCCCCTGAATATCTAATGCCTCCGTCAGCTATTATTGGTACTCCATAACTCTCAGCAACTTCGGCAGTTTCCGTAATGGCAGTAAGTTGTGGTACTCCTATACCGGCGACAATCCTAGTGGTGCAAATTGACCCTGGACCTATCCCAACCCTTATTCCATCAACATCTGCCGCTATTAGATCTTCGGCGGCTTTTGCAGTTGCTATATTACCCGCAATCAGTTCTACATTGATCTCCTTTCTCATTTTCTTTACCGATTCGATCAGATTCAAATTATGGCCGTGTGCACTATCTACAACTATCACGTCAGCCCCGGCTTGTTCAAGCATCTTGGCCCTTTCTATATCAAATGGGCCAACTGCAGCCCCAACCAACAATCTTCCCTCCTCATCCCGAGCTGCATCTGGGTAAGTTTCCCTTTTCATTATGTCTTTGGCTGTTATCAGACCTACAAGGTTACCTCCACTGTCAACAAGAGGGAGTTTTTCTATCTTTTTTTCTCTCATTATGGAAAGTGCTTCTTCCATTGATATCTTATCATGTCCCGTGATCACTTTTTTTGTCATAACATCCCCAACCCTCTTATTGAAATCTCTCAAGAATCTCACATCTCTATTAGTAAGAATACCTTTTAGAATGCTGTTTTCCACAACGGGTAGGCCGGCTATATGTTTTTCATTCATCAGTTTAATGGCCTCTCCGACAGTTGTGTCCGGTGTGACAGTATACAGATCTCTAATAATCAGCGATTCCTCTCTCTTCACCTTCTTTATCATTTCTGCTTGTATTTCCCTCTTATTATTTCTATGGATAATGCCAATTCCACCAAGCCTTGCCATGGCAATAGCCATATCTGTTTCTGTAACTGTGTCCATCGGCGAAGAGACCACTGGTATATTCAGTTTAATATGCCTTGAAAGCATAGATTCAACCTTTACCTGGCTTGGTTCAACCCTGCTTGGCCCAGGAAGAACAAGAACATCATCATAGGTGTAGCCAATCTTTGCTGTTTCCAATTTTGATACAAACATAATAAGGTAATGTAAATCCTAATAAAAGTTATGCCTCTCTAAGTCCTTCGTGCTGTATACCTTAAATATCTACATGACTTTCTGTTTCCTTCAAGAAAAGATGAACTCGGGCATCAGTCGGAAGTGCAAATGTTTAAACAGTTCAGGGGAACAATAAAAATGTAAGGTTACCTATCAGTTAAGGAATATCCCTATTTTCCTTTAGACAAAATTTTTCTAGAAATAGAAAGGATCATAATTAATATATTGAGTATTGTCCAAAAAAGAAAGAATTAATCGCGAAATAAAAATGAGAAGTGGAATTGATGGGATAAAAACACTCTAAATGTTTTTATATCAATTTCCCATCAAGAATGCACAGGGGAGCTCGTAAAGGCGGGCTGAGAGGATCGAAAGGATCGACCCTTTGAACCTGATCCAGACAATACTGGCGGAGGGAGAAAAATGAGTGAAGATTTGGTCAAAAAAAAGATAGACTATAAAGTTTTCATTGTAGTAGGGATTGTTGTATTAGCGGGTGTGCTCGTATATATGGAATATCCAGAGATCGTGGTTTCATCTAGGCCCACAATAACCATACTTACGTATCCGTCGTTTTTCCAGTACGGGGCCAACCCTAATGCAACCCTAAAATATATAATAGGGAATTTTGAAAGGTGGTACAATGTAAACGTAAGAATAGTGACTTCTTCCGGAGACCTATATCAACAGGTCGTAGAAAGTCACGGAAAGGGGTACGATATTGTAATTGGTCTAAACAACATAGATTCGTATCTTGCTGCGCGCAGCGGGCTGTTCTACAGGTTTAATGTGAGCAACGAATCTTATCTCAACGAAACAATCTTTAGCTTCATCCAAGGGAATGGTTACGCAGTTCCTTATGAATATTCTGCTCTCACAACGGACTACAATTTTTCCGGTCCTATTCCAATGAGCATAGTCGAAAATCTTTCATATCAGGATCTTTACAATTCTACAATAGGAAAGCAGTACATAGTAGAAAATCCAGTGAGCAGTATTAATGGCCAAGATTTTCTGCTCGGGGAGATTGCATTTTACGAAAACATACTGGGACAAAACTGGACTTTGTTCTGGAAGAATTCTAAGGGAATCGTGGTAACAGAGGATTGGGACTCAGGATTCAAGCTCTTCGAGGATGGTTCTGAGCAGATGTTCTTTTCATATCAGACAGATCCTTCTTACAATCAGTACTTCAATTATTCAAAGATAGGTACTACGCCATTTCATTTCGATGGTAAGGATTACGCCTGGATTCAAGTGCTGAGTTTGGGTATTCTTAACTCTTCAAAATACAAGAGTTTGGATGAAGAATTCGTTAACTGGTTCCTAGGTAGTAGGGTTCAGTCTCTTATTCCACTCAACGAATGGATGTACCCCGCGAACATAGAAGTAAAATTACCTCAGGTTTATTCCGTGAATCCTCCTATATCTGAGATCATTCCGCTTAACGAATACCTTAACATCAGCCAGGTGGCTAAAAGTCTGCCCACCTGGATACTTGAATGGAATAGTATTGAATAAAAACAACTTTTTCCCGGTTTTAACTTTTTCTATTTACTCTTTGCTAGTATTATTGATCCCTCTTATCTTCCTTTTAAATTCTGCGTTGCACGTGACAATTTCGTCTTTACTAGTTTCAGTCCTGACCGATGCATTAAAGCAGTCTTTCCTACAGGCTTCTGTTTCAACAGCAATTGCGACTGCAATTGGTATCCCATTAGGTATGGTTTTGACTATTTACAATGGAAGGGGAAAAAACGCGATAGTTTCTCTCTTTCTTGTTACCTATGTAATGCCTGGAATCATTATGGCGCTAGGAATTATTTCAATTTTCGGGTATTCCTCCAGATTTTGGGAAATCATATATGGAAATGTTGCCTATAACTCACCGCTTATAGCAGTACTATCTTATTCTACTGGAAGCACAACCAATATGCAGGAAGTTTATTCAGCCCGTTCCTTGGGTGCATCCGACGGAGAAATTTTCAGAGGATTTTACCTAAGGAATCTTTTGAGGGGAGGTCTTCTGGGTATCATTCTGACTTTCATTTTATGCTTCGAGGGTTTCAGTCTTCCATTGATCGTTGGAGGACCGAAGTATTCAACAATTGAAGTTCTCATATATGAATTAAAAAATATCTTTCCTTCTTATGTTTCTTCTCCATTTTCTAACGCTTCATTCGTAGGTATTCTGCAAATATTAATTCTCTTATTACCCTTATATTTATATGTGACAGTCAGGACTGGTACACTTCGTGGCGTGCCTACTTCTCAAAATCCATTTTCTAAATATAGATTATTATCTCTTGTAGTGTTGATAATTTATATCTTTTTTATTTATTTCCCATTTTTTTCTATGTTCTTTAAGTACCCCATTTGGGCTGTCAGCTTTTCTCAGGTACAGACGAAGTTGCAGGTACCACTATATCAACTAATCTCAAATACCGTACTGTTTTCCTTTGCAAGCACTTTTATTTCGCTAATTGTCTCAGCTTTCCTTGTGATATATGCATACGGAAGATTTGCAAACTTGTTTCTTCTGTTGCCTCTGATATTCTCGCCCGTCACGCTTGCTCTATCCTTCTTTTTATTTTATGGTTCATATCTTCCTAACAACATTTTAGTGATATGCATTTTTGCAGTATCTATAATTCCAATAATTTTTAGAATGCTAGGACAATCAATTTCCACTGTTCCAGCGTCAGAACGCGCCTCCTCAATAGTGCTTGGAGATGGTCCAATTTCATCATTCTTCAGGGTTCAATTACCAAGGATAAGGGTTGAGGTTTCGACAATACTTTCCATAGCATTCATAACAGTGATAGGCCAATTTGCCTCAATAGAGACTGTTTACACCCATTCCACTGAAACACTTACCATAGGGATTTACAATTTACTCACCTTAAGAGATGTCAAAGGTACATACGGATTGACTGAAATTTTCCTAATTGTAATATTTATTTCCTCATACGTGATAAATACACTTGGGCGAAGTGGTGCCAGTGGAGAGGCTTAGGGTCGAGCATATATCTAAGAGAATAAATGGAATTCAGGTCTTAAGGGACATAAATTTTTCATTAGCTGATAAAGAAATTAAGGTTATACTAGGAGCTTCCGGAAGCGGGAAAACAACAATACTGAACATAATTTCGGGGATAATCGAACCTGATTCAGGTAGGGTCTTCAAAGATGGATTGGACGTCACAAATTTAGATATGAACAAAAGAAGGATAGGGTTTGTATTCCAGGACCTAGGTCTTTTTTATTCAATGACAGCTGCTGAAAATATAGCTTACGGTCTCAGGATCAGAAAGGTTAGCTTATCAGAGATCAATCGAAAGGTAAGGGAAATGGCAGAGATTTTTTCCATAAGTGACCAGCTCAATAGATACCCATCGCAGCTTAGCGGTGGCGAAAAACAGCGGGTTGCCCTTGCAAGGACTCTTATAACTGAACCAAATCTTCTCCTTATGGATGAACCACTCTCCTCCCTTGACTCATTTCATAGAAATGACATAAGATGGTATGTCAAAGACATACCTTCACGGTTCGATGTCTCCATAATATATGTTACACACGATATAGCAGATGCCGAGATTCTCGCAGATTCAATATCAATACTTAGTAACGGTGTAATAATTGAGGAAGGCAATAAATTCGAAGTTCTAAACTATCCTGTTACAACAGATACTGCTCGTATTTTGGGATACAACATTTATGAGAGTGATGGCTCTCTCTATGCAATACACCCAACAAAAGTGAGGGTTGGGGGAGATGTAAAATTTAAGATCTTGCACGAGGAGAAAGGGATATCGAACAATTACCTCCTCGACACGGAATATGGAAAGATATTCCTGATAACAGAGAGGGTATTGAAGGGCGAAGAGGGTATATCATTCGAAGGCGCGATAAAGCTAAGGGGGTGAAACAATTTCAGATGGTAAATACGTGCAATTAAGATGTGGCTGCGATGAGGCAGGTAGGGGGCCGGTAATAGGTCCTATGGTGATAGCAGTTGTATGCGGTGACGATTCATTGCTCCATGAAATTGGAGTCAAAGATTCAAAGAAGCTTTCACAGAAGAGGAGGGAGTACCTGTTTGAACAGATAACAAAGGTATCTGATAGCGTTGACTACACGATAGTAAGCGAAGAAGAGATCGACGGGGCCGTGATAAAGAATGAACTAAACATTCTGGAGGCCAGAATTATATCAAGGATGATAAAGAACGGTATGGAATACGTGATCGATTGTCCTGACGTTGACGAGGTCAGGTTTACGGAACTTTTGATTAGTTTAACTGGGAATCATAAAATAAGGGCTGAACACAAGGCAGACGAAAAGTATCCCACAGTTTCTGCTGCTTCAATAGTAGCTAAAGTAATCAGGGAACGTGAGATTGGCAATATAAAGGCTCAGCTAGGTGATTTTGGTTCAGGATATCCCTCAGACAAGAGGACCATAGATTTTCTGAGGTCATATTATGAAAAGTACAGATCATTGCCTCCACACATCAGGAAGTCTTGGAAGACCATTAACTCGATTACAGGAACTCTGAACTTGTATTGAAATTATTTATGCGATTATCACATACTAAAGAGGTGGGTAGGAACCTAGATGCATATTTTCAATATTTGAAACGAAGTGTTGAGGCGGAATACGAAATAGCCAAAAAAGCGAGGATGCAGGGTAAAGACAGTGAGATATTTGTTGAGATACCTCAGGCCGAGGATCTAGCTGGAAGGGTTCAAGCACTGACAGGGATTGAGTGCACAGATATCATAAGGGAACTTTCAAGTAAGTATGATAGGGAAAGGGTTGCCATTGAGGCCGCTCTTTCAGTTTCCCAGAGCGTTGATGGATCTGACGAGGTAAAAATAGAGAAAGGCATCAGAGTGGCCCTCGCGATCCTGACGGAGGGCATTCTTGTCGCACCGCTTGAGGGCATTACTGGTGTCAAAATAAAGGAGAGAGACGGCGATTCATTTCTTTCTATATATTATTCTGGTCCTATAAGGAGTGCCGGGGGGACTGCACAAGCGTTGAGCGTTTTTATAGGAGATCTCCTCAGAAGAAAATTTGGCGTGGGGAAATACGTTGCGTCTCAAGATGAGATTGAAAGATATAAAGAGGAAATACCTCTTTACGCGAGAGTCCAGCACCTTCAGTACGTTCCAACCTCACAGGAGATACAAAATGCGGTTGCTGGTTCACCTGTATGTATTACGGGTGAAGGTACGGAGGAGGCTGAAGTTGCGGGACATAGAGATCTTCCTTACGTAGAGACAAATAGGCTCAGGGGAGGAATGGCACTGGTTATTGCAGAAGGTCTCATTCTTAAGGCTTCAAAGCTGAGAAAATATGTTAGCACATTTGGCCTAGAAGGATGGTCATTCACGAGTGAGAAAAAGGAGGAAAAGGACGTCAAGCCAAACTACAATTATCTCAAAGAGATGGTAGCTGGGAGACCAGCGCTTTCTTATCCTTCGATGAAAGGTGGATTTCGGCTCAGGTACGGGCGATCGAGGAATACAGGTCTAGCTGCAGTCGCAATCAATCCAATAACGATGAAAGTTCTCGATGATTTCATAGCTGTAGGGACACAGATAAAAATGGAACGTCCGGGAAAGGCTGGTGCTGTAGTCTCCAATGATAAAATAGAAGGTCCGACTGTCCAGCTAAGGGACGGTTCCCTAGTACGTCTCCGGGACTTAGAATCGTATGAGAGAAACAAATCTACGATAGAAAAGATAGTTGATCTAGGGGAGATAATGATATCTTTTGGGGAATTTATCGAAAATAACAAGGTGATTTTCCCCGGGGCGTTTACAGTCTCCTGGTGGGAACAGATCTGCGAACGGAAAATAGGATTTGTTCCAAAGGTATCTAACGATAAGGAGGCTGTTGAGATATCGATTAAGTACAACGTTCCGCTTCATCCGGATTGGACCCTCTTATGGCACGATGTTTCCAACGAAGAGATCCAGAGGTTTGCCGATAAGGTCATGGAAACGGGGGTAATAAAAGAGGGAAAATTGAAGATTAACGATGATAACTTCAACAGGGATTTCTTGACAAAGCTTCTGTGCGAGTACAGCTTATCAGGGGACATATTTGTAAGCAATTATATGAGCCTCATCTACCCTCTTGGGATCGAGGTTGAAGGAGATAGGTTAAAGAGGGTTAGGAAAGTAGAAGGTTTGGATCCTATTGATATTGTTTCGAAGCAGGCAGGGTTCCCAATCTATCCGAAAGGACCATCCAGAATTGGCGCGAGAATGGGGAGACCAGAAAAGGCGGAGGAGAGAGTGATGTCCCCGCCCGTTCACGCCCTCTTTCCAATAGGTAACGTTCAAAAGAACAGGAGAGACCTCAAACAGTATGATGAACTGACAGGTTCAGAAATGCAGGTTAGAACTTGCCCATCTTGTGGAGAGCTCACATATCTTAATCTCTGTGAAAAGTGCAACGTTCACACATTGCCAACAGGTAAAACCAAGAAATTCGAGGTAGATATTAGCAATATCCTGGAAGAAAGTGCTATGAAGATGAATGTAAAACTCAACGGAAAGGTTAATGGTGTGAGAGGCTTAATATCTGGAAGTAAGACCCCAGAGCCGATTGAAAAGGGAATTCTCCGCTCGATTCATAACGTTTATCCCTTTAAAGATGGAACATGCAGGTTTGATATGTCTGATCTCCCGTTAACACATTTTAAGATCGGTGAGATATCCATTAATGCCAAGAAGGCAAAGGAGCTAGGATACGACAAGGACTACCTTGGAAAAGAAATCGTGGATGAATCTCAGATTATTGAGATATTTCCTCAAGACATAGTATTGAGTGCCAAGGCTGGAGACTACCTTCTCAGGGTTTCCAAGTTTTTGGACGATCTCCTAGTAAAATTCTATAATCTTCCTCCTTATTACAATGCGAACTCAAAAGAGGACCTAATAGGTAGACTCGTTATCGGACTGGCTCCACATACCTCAGGTGGTGTGCTAGGGAGAATAATAGGATACTCAAAAGCAGACGTATGTTATGCTCATCCATTTTATCATGCTGCAAAAAGACGCAACTGTGATGGTGATGAGGACTCCGTTATGCTCCTTCTCGATGGTCTACTGAATTTCTCGAGAGACTTTCTACCCAGCACCAGAGGAAGTCTAATGGATGCACCCTTGGTATTATCTATGAAAATTAATCCAAATGAGATCGACAAGGAGGCGCTGAATTTAGACATAACAGGAGTTTACCCGCCAGAGCTGCTGGAAATGACTTGGAAATTTCCAGAACCGCAGGAAATTATGGGTTACCTTGTCACAGCCGGTTCAATGGTTAAGGCAGGCGAAACATTCCCTGAATGCAAATTCACGGACGATACGTATTCAATAGACATCGGGACGCTCAATTCTAGCTATAAAAGTATTGAAAGCATGGAGATGAAACTCATCAGGCAACTGGAACTCGCCAAAAAGCTGTCTGCAGTTGATGCCTCTGACATGGCAGAGAGGATTTTGAAATATCACTTCATACCTGACATAATGGGAAATCTTAATAAATTTGGTTCGCAGACGTTCAGATGTACATCCTGCAACCGCATTTATAGAAGACCCCCAATAAATGGGAAATGCAGGAAATGCAAAGTGCCATTGGTCGGTACAGTGCACAAGGGAAATATTACTAAGTATCTTGAGAGAAGCTACAGCATAACTAATGAGTTCCAGGTCAGCAACTATGTTAGCCAAAGGATAAAAATAATGAGGGATTCCGTCAACTCAATATTCAACGCAAAACCTTCTAACTTTAAGACACTGGAGGATTATGACGATTCCTAGGGTGTTCTTTGTCGGAACCGCAGGATCTGGAAAATCTACCATGGTAAACTCATTCAAGGATTGGCTGGTAGGGTTAAATTACGACGCTATTACAGTTAACCTTGATCCGGGGGCAGAATTTCTTCCTTACGAACCTGACGTAGATGTCAGGGAATCTATATCGCTTGAGGATGTTATGGCTCAATATAACTTAGGACCTAATGGAGCTCAGATTGTTGCTGCAGATCTTCTGGTCAACGAAGTGGGGGAAATAACAGAAAGAATCGAGTCATTCGATTCAGACTACGTTCTCATAGATACACCAGGCCAGCTCGAGCTATTCGCTTTCAGGCAGTCTTCTTCGATGCTCGTTGAGAGCTTCGGAATAGACAGTAGTGCAATTGTTTATTTGCTTGATTCTGCACTTCTAAAAGATCCGCAGTCATATGCTTCTCTTAGATTTTTAGGTCTTAGCATCCTTACAAAATTCTATATGCCATTCCTCCCTGTTGCTTCAAAATCTGACCTTCTGGAGCCTAAAGAAATTGAAAATATTAAGAGGTGGGATAGAAACAAGGCAGAGTTCATAGAAGATCTCAGAAGACTTGCCGCTACAGTGAACGTTCAGTTATCAGAGGAAATCATAAGTGCTACAGAATCTTTGAATCTGCTTGGTAACAGCATATTCGCATCATCGCAAACAGGTGACGGAATGGAGGATATCTACGCTTTCCTTCAGAATGTATTTTACGGGTCAGAAGACCTTGAAAAGAGGTAATTTCCAAATTCTTGAATCAAATTTTATGGAAATATTGGCCATTTTTCTTCCCCTGGTTTATTTAGATGGTTATATTTTAAAAATGTCTTACACTAAAAACCCTTCTTATTTTTGAACTAGTAAGAAAAGTATAAATATCTCGTCTGACATACGTATGACTATGGTAGACAACAATCTCCAAAATCAGAGAAACTTCGTCTCTCCAGACGATGAGGAGCTTGCCAGGATTGTCGAATCCTTGAAAGTAAACATAAAAATTGTAGGGTGTGGTGGGGCGGGATCAAACACGATCAATAGATGCGCCAAATCTGGAATCTATGGGGCAGATCTCATAGCGATGAATACAGACGCTCCCCATCTTTTGACCATTCAGGCGAACAGAAAGCTCTTGGTAGGTAAGAGAACAACGGGTGGTAGGGGCGCAGGTGCACTTCCGCAGGTCGGTGAAGAGGCTGCAAGGGAAAGCTACGACGAAATAGTCTCGTTAATCGGGAACTCGGAGATCGTATTTATAACATCGGGAATGGGTGGCGGGACAGGTACCGGTGTTGCACCGGTAGTTGCTGAAGCAGCTAAGAGGCAGAAATCCCTCGTAATAAGCATCGTTACACTACCGTTTTCAGCAGAGGGTAGGGTTAGGATGGACAACGCGTTATACGGCATCGAGAAGCTTAGAAAGGTTTCAGACACTACGATCGTGATCCCTAACGATAAGCTTCTAGAAATTGTTCCTAGGCTCCCTCTCGACCAAGCATTCAAGGTTGCGGACGAAATCCTCATGGAATCACTTAAAGGTCTAACTGAGATAATTACTAAACCAGGACTTGTGAACCTTGATTACTCAGATATCCAGACGGTTATGAAGGAGGGAGGGGTTGCAATGATAGGAATAGGGGAAAGCGTTGGCGGAAAGGCGAGCGTAGAGGAAGCAGTGACAGAGGCAATAACTTCCCCTCTCATCGAGGCTGACATTTCCACGACCAAGGGTGCACTCGTAAGGATAGTTGGAGGTGAGGATATGAGTGTCTCCCAGGCCGAGATGGCCGTCAGGTTGATACAAGAGAGGATAAATCCCATGGCTAGGATAGTATGGGGGGCTTCCGTGGATCCGAATCTAAAGGGAGAATTCAAGGTGCTTGTTGTACTGACTGGTGTTAACTCTCCGTATTTCCTCAGCTCTACTAAGGGCGTTGCAATTAAAGGGGCAAGGGGTCTAGATGCAGAGGTTGACTCGGTGATGTAAAATGGATAAAAAGAATTTTAAGCTAGTTTCCGGCATACTCGGATTTCTAGCTTCTATTCTATTCATTCTATACATATTCCAGTTAGCACACACACTTCTTCAGGCGATACTATACACATCCTTCGCTCTGCTGGCATATTCGCTAGCCTCGTACCTTGCTCTATACAGTTCGCAGAACAGATATGTAAGGATCGTTCCATTCATCTATCTTGGTGCAGGTCTCGCGGTAATATACGCTGTTGAGATAATAGTGGGCGGTAGTCGAATGTTCCTGTACCTTGCTGCAACAACTGCTGCGATTGCTGCCATAAGCTACCTTTACGCTTTGTACTCAGCAAGCTATGGGCGAACCTCCTCAAAACTTGGAGTTAAAGCCCATTAATTTTCTTTTTTATTTTGTGTGATTTTATATACTATTTGTTGATCTGAGCTGGTGAAACCCAAAGCGTTTATTTTCGTTGCGTTACCTTATGCTAACGGCGCACTACATCTCGGTCAAATAGCTGGTGCCTACCTTCCATACGATGCCTTCAGGAGATTTCTCAAATTGAGAGGCGTTGAGATAATATCCGCATCCGGCAGTGACGAACATGGCACACCCATAACCCTGAGATCTATTAGAGAGGGGGTTCCGCCTCAGGATATAGTCTCGAGATATCATAAAATAAATAGAGAAATCTTTAAAAAAATGGGTATAGAATTTGATGCCTACATCGAAACTTCATCAGAGTTGCATAAGAAGGTTGTAAAAAATTTTGTAGAGAAAATTATGGAAGCTGGTTTCATCTACGAAGCTGAGATGACCCAGCCTTTTTGCGTTAAGGAATCAATTTTTCTAGCTGACAGGTACGTTACCGGGAAATGCCCGTACTGCGGGTACGAACAGGCTACAGGAGACCAATGTGAGAACTGTGGGTCCGCGCTAGAACCTACGGATCTTATTGATCCGGTTTGCATCTTCGATCGAACCACACCGGAATTCAGAAAAACGAAGCATCTCTTCTTCAAATTGTCAAGTCTCCAAGATGAGTTAAGAAATTATGTTGAAAATAAAACCTACTGGAGGCAAAATGTTCTGCGCTACTCGAGAAATTTCATAAATGAAGGCTTAAAGGATAGACCTATAACTAGGGATCTAAGCTGGGGGGTTGAGGTTCCAAAAGAAGGTTACGAGAACAAGAGGATATATGTGTGGTTTGAGGCTCTTATAGGATATATCACCGGGATCGCGACATTTCTTGGCAGTTATGAGGACGCCATGGAACTCTGGTCAGATCCTGATATAAAACACTACTATTTCATGGGTAAGGACAACATTGTATTCCATTCAATCATATGGCCTGGCATGTTAATTGCTCATAAGGGATTAACACTGCCTTATTACATAGCTGCAAACGAGTATCTAAACTTCAAGGGGGAAAAGTTTTCTAAGAGTAGGGGAACCGGCGTCTTTATGCCTGAAATGCTTGAAAAGTATGACCCAGAATTCATAAGGTTTGGAGTTTTTTACAATCTTCCTGAAGAGCACGATTCTGATTTCACACTAGAGGAATTCCAGAATAAAGTTAATACTGAGATGATCGACAAGTTCGGGAATTTTGTTAACAGAGCTCTTGTGCTTGCTTTCAAGCACGGTCCGGTTTCTATTGATCAAATAGCTCAGAACGATATAGATATTGAGGCAGAAATGAAGATAAGGAGTACGCTGGGGAGCATTATTGAAAACATGGAAAATGTGAACATACGCGAGGCATTCAGAAGATGGTTAGACCTAGTTTACTACAGCAACTCATATTTTACACGGAGGAAGCCCTGGGAATCCTGCAAAACTAGTAACGGTGATTGCAATGCTGCTATATATACGGGCGTTAAGCTCGTGTTTGCCCTTGCCGTCTCGGGCCAGATTTTTCTCCCTGCTACATCAGAGAAGATACTCTCCTGGTTGGGCTATTCTGAACGTGTCCCTTTAGTCCAGGATCTGAATTTTCCGGTTGCCAAGATTGTTACAAAACCGGAACGACTGTTCCAAAAGATCAGTGAGACGAAGGTAAACCTGAAGCTAGTGGTAGCAAAGATAGAAAAGGTAGTAGAGCATCCAAATGCAGAAAAGCTCTATGTTCTTGATCTTGACCTGGGCAGCGAGAAGAGAACAATTGTAAGTGGCATAAGGGATAGTTATAGTAAAGAAGATCTGATTGGAAAGAAGATAGTAATTGTTTACAATTTGAAGCCTGCAGTTATAAGGGGGGTCAAATCGAACGGTATGCTCCTTGCGGCTGAAGACGAGAAAGGTGTTCATCTTCTCCTTTCTCCTGAATCTGTGAAAGAAGGGGAAATTGTGAACCTCGGAGGGTTTGAAATAGAAGATTCTGAAATATCAATAGATGACTTTAGGAAAATGGACATAAAAACGGAAGTGGTAAATGGAAGAACACTTGCCAAGATGACTTTTGGAGGGAGATCATTCTTCCTGAAGGCAATGGACCAGGAGTTGTTCGTGGACGGTTCACCGGCGGGAGGTTTAAAGATTAAATGAAAGGGGACCTTCACATACATTCCAAGTATTCTGTGGATTCAAATCTTGAACCGGAAATGATTGGTAAAGTTGCACGGTCAATGGGCCTTGGCTTCATAGCTATAACAGATCACAACTCATTCCACACGCACAAACTAAATGGTATCATCGCAATTCAGGGAGAAGAGATATCATCTATAGATGGGCATATTCTAGGCCTTTTCCTCCAAGGGGAGGTGAGGAAGGGCTTGACTCAGGAGGAGACGGTGGAAGCTATTCACGAGAGGAACGGAATTGCTGTTGCGGCGCACCCCTTTCGAAGGGTGAACGGTCTGAGGAATGCTTATAGGAATGTTTATGATGCTATAGAAGCTAAGAACGGTCGGTGCAATTCAAAGTGCAACGGGAAAGCATTAAATTTATTAGCAGAATCAAAACCTTGTACCGCAGGCAGCGATGCTCACCACTACGAGGAAATTGGCCGCGCTTATATGGAGGTTGAAGCGAGTGACGAAGAATCTATCAGGAAGGAGATCCTTTTGGGCCACGTCAAGTTGCTGGGTATTGATCTTAACGCGATTGGTGCAATTTCCCTCTATCTAAAACTCGGGAAAGATTATATTCTAAGGGGGTTCAAAAGGATATAAAATTAGATATATTGCAATCTATCTATTATATCCTTAATTTTTTTCTTCGCCTCTGGGTCTTCTTTTATCTTATCCTTTGAGTCCACTAGAAAATCTGTCAATAATTCCAGGTTTCTAATAGCATCCTTATAGGATGATGTTTGAATCCCCTGTGCAAATCTCCATGGGAACCAGCTCTCGTCTAGAACCTGCTTTCCCTTGTCAGTTGGACTGTAAAATTTTCTTCCTTCTTTTATTTCCATGTTAAGAAGACCTTCATCTGTCATCTCCTCTAGGAGTGGATAAACATGGCCTGGTGATGGTCTCCATCTTCCCATGGTTATCTGTTCCAATGAATCCATTATCATGGCGCCAGTTGAAGGTTGTTTCTGAGTTATCCCCAAGATCAGGTACCTGAGTCCGAATCCGGTGTGGTGGCCCCTAACAGTCCCACTCCAACCTTCCATTCCACGATGCCTCCATCCTCCAAATTCTCCATTCATTTTCTCACCGTCCTGATATCTGTTTTAGATATCTTAAAGAGATATCTAATTTAGATATTTAATACTTTTCAATTAAAATTTTAGATATGGAAACTAAAAAAGTTAATGGTATTGAGACCAAATGTCGTGACAAACAGAATTTTCAATCATTTTTAAGCTGTATGTTGCGAGATCAGGTTTTCTCATGTCATTCGCATGAGTTTCCGATATTGTGCTTAAGTTTACCAAGGTTCAGCGTTAAGTTTAAAAATTTTTGAAGAATTCATTTGTATCTCCAAATATTATTCTAGCATTTCGCGTTTCAATCTAATTAGCGAAGGGATCACCTTTTTCCTTATTTTGAGCGGGAATGTAACGAACAAATGTAACACAAGGATCAAGATATATGGTTAAAAAAAGGCTATAACCAATTTGTGACTTTGTAGTGCCGCGATCTTAGATTTATTGATCCTATTCAGCAGAGCATATCTAAGTTCCCTGGACGATGAAAATTTCTGAAATAACTGCATGTAGCGAAGCGAGCTTTGCTGAATTCATATAATTGAAAACTAGTAGTGCTTCACTTTTCGAGATTAAGATGGTTAAGAGCAATTAGATTACGTAAGGGATGGTTAGAATAATGAGAATTTATAATCAAACTTTTTACCATTTCGCCTATCGCTTAAGATTAATGATTCTTAAGTTACTAAAAATCACTGTCAACATTTGCATTGAATTACATTTCTATGGAAATAACTAAATATCGATATCTTACTATTTAGTACCGTAAACTCATTTCTCGTATATGCTAATACACTTTATGAGATATTTACGAATGCGAAGCAATTTCAGACTTTTCTTTCTTATAAGCTTTCAGAGTTCAAGATCATCTACACGCGATCCTAGAACGCTTATTAGGTTATCTAAATCCTGCATCACTTTTTCATCATATGACCTTACCTGGACAGCGAGGAAATGTATATCGTCTAGAGGTTTTATGATAATGCTTTGACCATTATGGGTTTTGACATCAACCTCAGAAAGTTTTAGCCCAACGTTGCTCACAAGCTCCCTGGTACCTTCGTACGTGATGCTCAATAAAGAGGCCATAGATCGGGTAATTGCCGGAACATTTTTGGTGCTTGATATTGAACCGTTTACGCTGGATACTAGCAAGAGGCTGTCAATATATGGTTTTTTTGAGTACTCTTCAATAATTTCGCCAACTGGCTCTTTTTTCATTACGTAATACTATATTCTTTCAACATATAAACTTTAATTTAGATTTAGTAATTCACTTCAATTCAAGGAGATCTATTTCCACCCCTAAAAGGATAGACATATAAACTGATGTAAATTCACCGACTAGTTCATTTTTTAAGTACCCTTCTATATTGTTGTTATTGAACGGAAATCCCTCTACCGAGATTGGCGATGGTACTTCCCCGTTACTAGTTAGATTTATGAATTTGGCTTCACTGCTTGGGGGCAGATTTGTAGAATATTCGACTGGCCTTGCAACAGCATTTACGTTCGCATTCCTTTTAAGAAGATCAACGTACCTGTTCGCCAGCCCTTTTGTATTTCCATCGTATATAATAATTATTGCTTTATCAAGAAGTTCATATGCGAGTCTTTTTGATATGTTATACTGCGATATCGATGAGGGAAGCTGCATATTGATAAATTCGCTTAACCCCCTTATGTCAATGGCCTCTCCGAACATAGACAGTATACACCCTAATACTTCTGGCATCATGAACTTCATAGGATACCCCTTAGGCAACGATTGATATTCCCACCCGTTTTCTCTTGCTTCTTTCTTTATACTTCCTCCTGCAGAAAAGACGATACCTTTCTTATTTTGGCTTCTGATGGCAGATATTGCGTCTGTCGATATCCCATCATCTGAAAGTATGATGTCCAAATGTTCTCCATCCTTTATCTCGTATCCATGAAATACACTTGCCCTCTCAGAACCCAACAGGTCCTCAGCCATCAGGGCAATAGAATAGAGAGGGGAGTTAGCGTATATATGCACTTTTTTATGTTGAATCTTCCTGCAGTACATGAACCTGTCTGGCGTATCCTTTATCCAGGAAAATGGTGGCGTATCATCTAGCTGAATTATGTACTCCTCATCCAGAAGAAGCACCATATTGCTTGATAATTTAATCTCAGATAATATGGTTGCGGATAGACGTTCTAGAAATGGTCCATTTCTACGACAATGAGGTTAGAATTAATTATTTACATAATCATTTAAAAACGCTAATTCAATCAAAAAATCAAAGGGAGGAAGGACTTTATCGTTTATATTGAAAAATTTATTTATTTAAAAATGGCCTTAAAATGCAGTTTAGCACATTAGATGGAAATCATAATCTTAAACCTATCAATAAGGTTCAGATGGATATTTCCGTCCTAATAACAGTAAAAAATGACAGGGACAGTATACCAAGACTCATGGAATCGCTCAGGACGTTTAGTGGGCTATTTGAAATAGTGGTGGTTGATGCATACTCTACAGATGGAACATATGAATACCTTGAAGACATCAGGGAAAAGATGGGTCTCATTCTCTCGAGAAAAGCCGGAAAGAGGTCAGTGGGGAGAAACGAATGTATAAGACTATCTTCTGGCTCAAATCTCGTGTTCTTGGATTCTGATACAGAAGTATCCCGTAATTGGGGTGAAATATTAATGAGAGATATGGGCAGGGATATCGTGGCAGGAAGGATAATTCAGGAATCTGTAAAGAAGTGGGCAGATTTAAATCGGGTTCCTATGTATTTCGAAGGAACAGATGTAACATTTCCCTCTAACAATCTGATGTATTCTAGAAAGGTCATAGAGAAGATAGGTACATTCGATGAAAATTTCAATACTGCTGAAGATATAGACCTTAATATAAGGGCGGTAAAGGCTGGGTTCAAGATATTTTATGACGAAGAGCTTGTAGTCTTTCACCGTCCGAGGTTATCCTTTTCCTCGCTCATGAAACAGAGTTACTATGACGGCGTCGGCCGAAGGCTCATAAGAAAAAAGCATGGTCTGAGGAGCAGCCTGAATTTTTCAAATTTGAAGAAACATCCGTTTATAGAATCATCCAGGCTTGTTTCCGGAATAATAGGTTATGCGTTTGGTGGTTTCGAGTGATCACTTATATAATTCCTGCTATGAATGAGGAGGCTACGATAGGTGGAGTCATAGATTCCATAAGGGAAATCGACAAAGAAGGTGAAATCATAGTTGTTGATTCAGACTCAACAGATAGAACTGCAGAGATCGCTCGTTCTAAAGGTGCGATTGTAGTAAATGAAAAGATCAAGGGGTATGGCTACGCGTACAAGAGAGGTTTCATGGCTGCGAAAGGAGACATAATATGTACATTGGATGGCGATGGTACATACCCTGGTTCAAACATTCCACTTTTACTAGATGCCTTAAAAAAGGGCGCAGATTTCGTGAGCGGTGAACGGCTTTCAGGAGTTTCAAAGGAAGCAATGAGTTCGATGCACATGGTTGGAAATATCATCCTCAATTTAGTATGTCGGGTACTCTTTATGGTAGATATCAAGGACAGTCAGTCCGGAATGTGGCTCTTCAAGCGGGAAGTGCTACCGAAAATTCTGCCTATAGGGACAGGAATGGAATTCTCGGAAGAAATAAAAATTAGGGCGGCAGTTCAATTCTGCTATGTTGAAATACCTATCACGTACCAGAGGAGAATGGGAGAGAAGAAATTAAAACCTTGGAAGGATGGTATAAGAAACCTTCTATTCTTATTCAAGCTCAGGGCGATTTCCGGTCTTAGGACCAGCAGGTTCAGATGTTCTCTATTCTAGGTGCAATTAGAAATGTGACCTTACCTTTTCCGTTAAGTATTGGTGCTTCCATTCTCAGAGGGTAATCATTTCCGATCGCGATTGATATCTCGTCAGTGCTCTCTAATGCTCTCAAAAACTTTGTCAGGTATTCGAGCGCAAATGAACTTTTTGCATCAGAACTGTATATGTATTCCTTGGCCTGACTTCTCGGCACGGTCATCTCTGTAGTTTCCGAGTCAGTCTCACCTTTTGCAAATATTTTGACTTCATCGGCCTTCATGGAAAATGTAACAACCTCAGATATACCTTCTGCCGCCTTGATCCCTTTCATTAAAAGGGATAGGTCTGTCACAATCTTATCTTGGGGCTCTATGGTGGGTATTTTAGGAGTAGTTAGCGTTGAGGGATCTATCATCGGTACACTCGCCGAAAGATTTCCTACTTTCATTGAAATTTTCTTTCCATCAAACTTTATATCTATTATATCATCGGGACCTGTTAACCTAAGGAAATTTCTCATTTTCTCGATATCTAGTCCAAGGCTATCTTCACCATCCACATTGAATTCCTGGAATGCATCCTTTTTGATCTCCAGTGATATCATGGCCACTCTGGCAGGATCCATAACTTTGGATGAGATCCCGTCTGACTTAAAATCGACCCGTGCTTCTTGAACAAGTGTTAAGATGAGATTAAAGAATTCCCTGATAGTCTTAGCGTCAACTTTGATTTCAAGCATAATTATCAAAAGTTAAAAAATTACGACCTTTTAAGCTTTTCCTCGACTAATTCATAATCTCTAGCAATCAGTGATCGCGAACGATAAGCTCAGAATAGCCGCATCTTCCACAGGTTAGCCTATCGCTGTGCTTTGCCAGGAACACGCCAGGTCCGCACTTAGGACAGAACTTTCCTAGCCTTAGTAACTTGCCGTTTTCGACCTTATACATTTCCCTTTTCTGCACTCTTATCCCCTTCCTTCGATTTGAGGCCATTGCGTATCAGGATAAAATCTGGCTCAAGTCTTATTGCGTCTTCCTTAGAGGTGTATACCTTGGCATACCCCTCTGTTAATGTCCTACCGAATTTGGAGTGCTGGTTATCTATAATAACGATATCCTCAGGCACCTGAAGGTTAGCAGAAAGCTGTTCCTTCACTTTCTTTCTGCTAGGTACAGGTTCCCCGGGATGAATAAGCCTGTATTTTATTTCATTTCTGCGCAAAAGTTTGTTTTCCTTTTTTTCTATTATTTCAATCTTCATGCTCTTCACTCCTAATCGTCGATATCAGATCGGTCACACTCTTTCTAAGGACCTCACCAACCTCATACACTGCGATTCCCTTATCAGGGACTCCATAAATAACTATCGCTCCGTCTGGTGCCAGAACTATTGCCGGGATAGAGGCAAGATCTTCTTCTCCTTCTACCTCGATTATCGTATTTCCTTTAGACCTTATAGCCTCATCTATGGAATTCCACAAGGCCACAGATATACAGCCTGGCGGATTCTTGACTTTTACGTTCCTTTCCCATTTCGAGGGTAGAGGCGAGATAGGTTCGTTTCTTTTTGTCTTGAAATCTACAACGGAGACCTTAGGTACCATTTTGTACTTCAAGGCAGTAGATGTGACCACGTCACCCACTGTGATTAAAACCTTTGTAAACAGAAACTCTACCTGCGACTCTTTTTTGATAAGAACATCTGGCATCTTTGACAGATGTTCCCTGTATTTATCCGGTACTACAAGATCCTTATCGAACTTTAATTGCATATTCACCCTGCGATGTTATTCCTGCTTTTTTAGCAATGAGAGACATCTCTGGATTTAATACAAATATGTAGCCCTTCCACTCAAGGACGGTATCTCCGCCGCATTTTTCGCATTTAGTGTTTTCCGTAATATTTTTGCAGTTCCTGCAGGCCCTTAATTTTATCATTTGGCCTCACCCTTGAGCCACGATATTTTCCCCAGGAAATTCTGTCTCATTGTTAATCCAATCTTACTTTCCTCAATATTCGTATCGGAGAGTGAAAGTGCAACTATTCTCGTTCTAACGTAATCCCCATTTTTTAGATCTTTCTTGGTATCTTTACCTATCATTCTTTTATTTTCCTCGTCTACCTCTATTCTGTCGTCCATAACCTGGCTCACGTGAAGAAGGCCCTCGACAGGTCCGAGGCTAACGAAGGCCCCGAATTTTTTGATATCTACAACATCCCCTTCAACAACTTCCTGGAGTGTTGGTTGGAAGGCCAGGATTTTGAGCACAACGTTCTGATAGACACCTCCGTCTCCATGGACCACCCTCCCTTCGCCCTCCAATTTCACATCAAGAACAAGAAGATTGATGTACCTTCTGTCGTTCTGATCCCTCACCAGATTTCTATCCAGCATTCCAACTTTTCCTTCCACGTTGCTTATAGCGGTTGCTATTGCAGTTTTTTCGTAGTCTGCACCAAGGTTTTCTGGTGGAACCCTGACAGTATCATTCATCTCTAATATGAAATACATATGCTCCTCTTATTAGGCTAGATGTGTCCTAAGTATATATCTTTTTCAAATTTTCTTAAACACAGTATCAGTTACGTTGTTTTCAACCTTTGTTCAGCATATTCTCGACGGAAAAAATTTTCTTTATTTCCTCCTCAGATAATATTTTCTTCTGTCTTAGGAGTTCCAGAAGTGGTATCTTCTTTTCCTTCGACTCATTCACTAACTCTGCTGTCTTTTCGTAACCAATAACAGGATTCAGAAGTAAAGCAGTACCGGGTGAGTTTATCAGAACGTTGTATGCGTACTCCTTATTTACTTTTATGCCTTCAAGAGTTTTCTCTTTAATTATATCCATAGACACCGTTAGAACATCTATTATTTCCATTAATGACGTGTATATAATCGGGACAAACACATTTATCTCCATTTCACCCTGTGTTGAGGCCTCATTAACAGTCTGGGCCAGGCCTCTTGAATAGAGTGCGCTCATGGTAACAGCCTCGAAAATGCTCGGATTTACCTTCCCAGGCATTATTGAAGACCCCGGTTGAACCGCAGGGAGAACTATCTCGTTAAAGCCTGCGACCGGACCAGAATTCATCAATCTAAAATCTCTTGCAATTTTGATGATCGAAGCAGAAAGGTTTGAAAAGAATGAAGCCACGAGATTGAAATCTGAAGTGAATTGCATTACTGACATCAAATTTTCTGCTGGAGTAAAGTTCTCCTTAAAATGTTCATTTATTTTCTCGTATAAGATCTTACGTACTTTCACCGGTAGGTTGGCTCCAGTACCGACAGCTGTCCCTCCAAGATTTAGCCTTCGCAACCTCTGCATGATGAATTCTGCCTGAACAACGAAAGAGGAGAGCTCGTCCGCGTACGCCTTGAATTCGCCACCAAAGGTCACTGCAGATGCATCCTGGAGGTGAGTCCTGCCTGTTTTGATGCTAGCCTCATGCTCCTGCGCCATTTCATTAAGTTTATCTATGACACCTTTGAGATGATTCAAAAATTCTTTTATGGAAAAGAGGAGAGTTATTCTTACTGCGGCTGGGAAGACATCGTTGGTAGATTGGCCGATATTCACGTGATTGTGAGGGCTAATTATATCGTGCCTTCCTAGGGGTTTTCCAAGAATCTGAAGTGCCTTATTTGCAAGAACTTCATTTACATTCATATTTGTTGATGTCCCTGCACCAGCCTGGATGTACTTCAGCGGAAAGTCGTTTTCATTCTTGTTCTTTAGGAGTAAATCTGCCGCCTTAATTATAGCATCCCCGATATCTTTCGGGATTGTTCCGACGGACATAAAAGCACTAACGTAGGATCTCTTGATGCCGATGAGCGTGTCTATTATCCTTTTATCCATCTCCCTTTTATAAGGGAAATTAGCCAAAGCCCTTGCAGTTTCGGGCCCATAAAGCCTATCGTCTGGTATTTCTACATTCCCGAGAGAATCTTTTTCAATGCGTGACATTATTGATAATTAGGATTTCCTATTTAAATGTCAGATCACTTTCCTCTATCCCAGAATTCTTAAAACTAGGGCATTGAGTTCATCTCTTGAAGCCTTGTGGGATCGAGAAAACCACCACCTCTGAAACTCTGGGTCATCCCCCTCGTGCCTAGGTAAAATATGAAGGTGGAAATGATATATTGTCTGACCTGCGGATTTCCCGGTAGAGTGAACTATGTTTATACCGTCTGCCTTTAGGTTTTTCATTAATATCCCGCTAACCAGCTTTGCAGCTTCGATCGTGGCATCAAGCGACTCCTTGTCCACGTCTCTTATGTCTGAAAAGTGCTTATTCGGAACCACTAGGACATGGCCTTCGAACAGGGGGTGAATGTCGAGAAATGCTGACACAAGATTATTTCTATAGACAAAGGTAGCCTCTTCCTTTCCCCTTACGATTCTGCAGAATATGCAGCTATCAACATAGTACTCTTCTTGCAATGGTTCAGTATTCCTCATAACATAATATCTTTTTTCAATGAAATATTTAAATTTGCTATCTAAGTGACAACATACTTAAGGTTTGATTTTGCATCAATAAGTATGGAAAAACTAAACCCTCTAACTAAGGAAGAAGAGTTTGTAATCGTATACGGTGGTACCGAGATGCCTTTCACAGGTGAATATTACAACCACTTTGAGAAAGGGACGTACGTCTGTAAGAGGTGTGGGCAGGCACTCTACAGGTCTGAAAGCAAGTTCGACGCAGGATGCGGGTGGCCCAGCTTTGATGACTCGATACCGGGTTCCGTTAGGGAGTTGATGGACAAGGATATGAGAAGAGTTGAGATCAGGTGTTCGAAGTGTGATGCTCACCTCGGTCACGTGTTTTACGGTGAGGGGTTTACTCCCAAAAATGTTAGGCATTGCGTAAACTCTATATCCATTCGCTTTCTGCCGGATGAAATTAAATGAAGAGCATAGTATTGGGAGCAGGATGTTTCTGGTGCACTGAAGCTGTATTCTCGCATATAAAGGGTGTCATATCTACTACACCTGGTTTCTCAGGCGGTAGCATACCCAACCCGAGTTATGAAAGGGTCTGTAAGGGGGATACAGGTCATATAGAGGTTGTTAAGGTCGATTATGATGAGCGTGAGATAACACTCGATCGCCTTCTCCATATCTTCTTCAACATTCACGATCCGACTTCCATCGACAAACAAGGGGAAGATGTTGGATACCAGTACAGATCCGCTATCTTCTATAACGATGAATCTGATCTGAATACAATAAGAAATGTAATTTCAGCCGAGCAAAAAAATCACACAAATAAAATTGTAACGGACGTTAGAAAGCTGAATAACTTTTATCCAGCGGAAGAGTACCATAAGAATTACTTTGAAAGGAACCCGGATAAGGCATATTGCCGTCTCGTAATCTCCCCCAAGGTTCAGAAGGCTAAGGAAGAGTTTCCGGAATTCATTGTTAAGTAGTACGGTAAGTTTATTGAGGCAATGGTTTTACCGTTTTTCCTATTTTCCTTAGTATACTCCTCTCAAAAATTACTTTCATGTAAAGCGCGTCGTGTTCAAGTAACGGAGAAAACGATATTACATTCATCTCATCATCAAATTCTGCCATGGCATCTGCGAACGGTTCAAATTTCAGGTTCCCTCTTTTTATTGGTGTGATCCTGTACTCATCCTGGTCTAAAAATTCAACCCCGGCAAATTCAAAATATAGTGGTCTCCCCTTCCTTTTTGTCTCTGATATGATCTCTTTAAAATCATCACGCTCAAGCACAGGTCCTTTGTTTATCGAATAAAGGTGTGCTATATTAGTTATGACCCCGAGATCCTTAACCTTATTTATCAGGAATTCTATCTCTTCCTCGGTTCCAAGCACCTCCTTTTTTCCAGAGTTCTCTATACAGAGTTTGGGTTTCAATTTCAATTTCCCCATCGTATCAACTATCTGTTTCAGGGAAGATGCCGTTGTGTTTAGATCCTTCTTTCTTTGACTCGATGCTAGGCCTAGATGAGTTATCACGTATTCTGCATCTAGCGCATCCGCAAGAACTCCACCCCATATGGTATGTTGTATAGAATCAAATATCATCTTTTCTTCATTGGAGAAGTCAACGTAATATGGTGTGTGCATTGAAATCTTAACATCAAGTTCCTTTGCGATATCCCTTGCCAGCGCCAGTTCTTTGTAATCCCTCGCCATGCTCCAGAAAAGTTCCGTGCCAATATCGTCCTCCTCTATCTCATTGTTGATCCCAATGGAAGCGTAATTGCCTTCATCATCACTTCTGAGTAAGTCAACTAATAGGATATCATCAAGATCTTTAGGTTTCATTCCTACAAAATCTCTGAGCTCTCTCTCCTGGGTACTAATCCTGAACAATTGAATCTCCAAATAATTGAGACCTAGCTGGAATGTGTTTTCAATCGCATCCTTAACAGTTCTACCTTTAGAACCCAAAGGTATACCGGCAATTCCAAATCTATACATTCCCTTATCCCCATAAAAAGGAGGTAATAAAACCTTGTGAAAACAGCTTACTCGTTAGGTCTTATGCGACTATCCTTTCCTCTAAAGGAAATATTTCATTTTATCTTTCACTAATCCTAAATCTCTGTTGCTAACAATAACCCTCTTTTTTGCAACCTCTTCCAGCATATTGGAATAAGTGTTATCGTATCTCGGAATTACATGAATATGGAAATGAAATATTGTTTGGCCGCCATGATATCCGTTGTTTTGAATTATATTTATGCCCAGAGGATCAAATGATTTCCACAGAGCTAACGCTATCTTCCTTGCAACAAGCATTGCCTCAGATAAAACATCTTCCTTAACGTCTGCAATGTTGGTAAAGTGTTCGTTGGATATGACCAAAGAGTGACCCATCCCAATAGGTCGGTAGTCTAGGAATGATGTGACCTTGTCTGTTCTGATCAATATGATAGCCTCTTGTTCCCCTCTAATGATCCTGCAGAATGGACATTCAATCATCCGTAGTAAATAGCAGCTAACTTAAATTTTTAATGATTATAATTTCTTCTAGAAAAATAAAGTAGTGGGATTAAAGCAAGACCAATCACTCCTAAAACAAGCCAACCAGAATGGCTATTCACTTTATCTAATAAAAAGGTGAAGAAATAAGGCGAAACAGATCCAATCGCTATACTTAAACAATTCACGAACGCTAGTGCAAATGGGATGATGGGCCTATAATTTATAGATTTTAATGATTCAATGTAAAGGACCGTAAATCCTGATACTAGAGAGAATCCCGCTATAGAGGTGAATACTAAAAGTGTCTGGAAGTTTTCTGCGATCGAAATCAGCGAAAATGATAGTCCTGTAAGGATAAGAATGAAATAGGTAAACCAACCCCTCTGTCTCTCACTTGAAAGCATTCTACCACCTACGACTCCGCCTATGAATCCTAGCAAAAGAAAGAGACCGTCGGTTAATCCTGCCTCGGATTTTGGTAGTTTTAAATAATTTTCAGCGTAAAATACAAGGAATTGACCGCCAACGGTCTCGGCAAACATAGATACTGCGGTTGCAACAGGTAATATCCAAAGAACTCTGTCTCTAACTACATCTAACATCCTGCTCGCTAGTTCTCTTCCCTCGCTACGCTCCTCTTTTTCCCTGCCAAGCACGATGGCATTTTCTACTGCTGCTACTACGACCATGAGGCCACCAGTGATCAGCCCTAGCCGCCAGCCGATTGCCTTGTCAACAAACACCCATCCAAAGGCACCTATACCACCGCCGAGATTAAATGCGCCGTTGTAGAGTCCTACTTGGAAGCTATACGTTTCAGGCGGCGATACTTCCCTCAGTACTGTTAGCCCAGGTGAGAAGAATAGGGCAGAACCGGTCCCTGCTAGGAATCTCGCGGCAGCCAGTTCTGGAAAAGTTGTTGAAATGCCGGAAAATATACCCCCTAGTCCTAAAATCATTAAACCGAGAAATGCGACCTTCTTGGCGCCGATCCGAGATGCCATGGCCCCTCCGACAAGCTGGAAAATAGCAAGTCCGAGATAGAAGAACGTCGTTATTATCCCTAAGTCAACTACCCTAAGGTTTAAGTCGCTGGAAATGTATACCAAACCTGGCGCTATATCGAACCAATTTAACGCGTACAGCGCCCTTGAAATGATAACGGAATATGTCTTTAAGGAATAGCCCACTTGTGTTCCTGACGTGAATGATTATTGTAGAAAATCTTTTTCTTACTAATCGAGGAAAATATGTTGAATAATGGAAAACCTACGCTCATTACAGATCTCAGTTTAAGTTTTCTTGGGTTAAAATCGTGTTGTTATGTGAAGCGTTGCATGAAAAGTCTAGTTCAACGAAAAAGACAAATTCTATTGTGATTTCTAAGCTTTATAAATCTGATTACTCCACAAAAAATTAGGCTTAAAAACATGCTCTTCCTTGATAGTAAGCTAAGAAATTCTTTTGATATAATCGAGGTCTCACGCAAGTGAGTAACATATGAATTCACGGTAAATTAATGTTAATAGTTGAAAAAACCGTGACTTTAGGACAAAAATATTTAGGTTAAGAATTTCTCATATATACGATTGACATGAAATCTATGACAGAGAAAAATTTGAACGATGCATACTGTGGAGAAAGCAAAGCTGCGATGAAATACATGATTTATTCAGACGTGGCTGAGAAGAATGGTTTCCCGAATATCGCTAAGCTTTTTAGAGCAATCTCCTATGCTGAAACAGTTCACGCGACCAACCATTACAGAAGCCTAGGAATGATAAAGGGGACGGGCGAGAACCTTGAGGACGCGATTGCCGGTGAACACTTCGAAGTAACTGAAATGTATCCCGTATATAATGAAGTAGCAAAATTCCAAAAGGAGGCGGCTGCTGAGACATCAACAAGATACGCACTAGAAGCCGAAAAGATTCACGAGACACTCTACAAGGAAGCCCTTGAGAGTGTTAAGAAAAACAGCGATATCCCCCCAAAGGACATATATATCTGTCCAGTCTGCGGCTATACCGTCGTTGGAAAGGCACCTGAAAAGTGCCCAGTATGTGGGACTAGTGGCACAAAATTCAAGAAATTTTAAATTTCATTTTTTTTCTTTAAATTTTCATCCTCTAAAATTAATTCATTTATAAGGTCCCCCAATTTCCAGTTAATGCTTGTTTCCGTTGTCATGGCGACGATGGTGTCATTATATATTCCAGCTTCCTTCATGCACTTCAGAAGCTGTAAGTATTCATCTTTTTTGAATTCATGAAGTATCATTACCTTTGTCATTCTTAACGCCAGCTATAAAAACAAAGGATATTGATATATTTTTCATTAGCGTTATTTACCAGTAATATTATATCATCACATGGAGAGAATCAGTAAGAGAGTCTCTGAGTACCTCTCGTCAAATCCATGCGCGATAAGCGCACTACAATCAGGGATCGTCAATTATTCATCGCTCGCGAGGTTTCTCATGAAAGAGCTGAAGACAGAGAATTTTAACGCAATCCTAGCTGCACTCAAAAGATACCCGGAAAAGAATCCATCTTTAGAATCTTCTTATAAATCAGCTCTGAGGGAATCTAGGCTCGAAGCCTATTACTCTATATGCAATCTCACGGTGAAAAATTCAGTTGATAATCTCACCAGACTCGTCGAAGCTTACGGTGAGATTTATTCATCAGGCGGAAAGATTAGAATTGTACAGGGCAGCCAAGGGATTGTCATTGTCGTGGACAAAAGAAATGTAGAGTTAATAAGATCAAAATTTCAGGAGACCGATATTCTGTCATTCAGGGAATCGTTGGGAGAGTTGGTTGTTATTTCTCCATTAATCATAGAGAATTTGAGAGGGTACGTGGCGTATATCTCTACAGCTCTTGCTGTCAATGGGGTAAATGTATATCAGGTGGCAGCTTTCTACAACGATATCACTTACATAATGGACGAGAAATATATGACAACTGCAATATCTGTCCTATCTAAGATGACTTCTGGATCAAGTCAGGATTAGGTGTCTCTATTGTGCAGATTCCACGACCACATTTGACATCTATTTCCATAGACAAATCCTTTTTTATTGAGATAACAGTGAGTCTTCTGTTAAGGATCTTGCCTGCTACACAGAATGTTTTTCCATTTTTCTCAATTATATCTAATTTTGAGAAAGAAGTTATGGGAGAAAAATAAGGATAAGTCAGGGAAAAGAAAACACCTGCCAAAACGTTGAGAAATATGTAGTCTAGTAAAGTTAGATGGTAAAGCCTGAATGAAAATGGTCCTATGATTGCGGTGATAATAGAAATGAGATACGTCATCAGCCCTGGATTTAGCCCGTTTACAGATGATATTGGGAGGTCTTTGTAAAGTTGTCTGTAGGAATTTCTTAATTTCCTCAGAATAGCACCTCTGAGCAGGAGAACTAGGAGTATCGAAATAATAAGGGCTGCTATCCCTGGGATGAGGTCCATGTTTCAATCTCCATTTTAAGTAAACAGCTCTGGCATATATCACCAGGTGTAGGGGATCCACACACCTTGCATTTACCCAGCGGCTCGGTCCGCTTCTGCGAAAGGAGAGATTTAATCTGATCGTAGGAGTTCAACAGTGCAAATTTAGTACCTGGTGTCCTCTCTTCCCAGGAGTCTATAGAGTTCCTGAACTCATTCCTTATTGCAAATCCAGCATAGGGGCATTCGGCATGCGAGAACTCAATTTTCTCTAGGATTGCATAGAGGAGAACCTCTCTCTCCGGAATCTTCCTTAATGGTTGAAGTCTTGGGACAAGGCCTTCCTTTACGGTGAAGTGAGGCCCCATCCTTGAGAGCCTTTCAAGATCCCCTCTCACCATGTTCATCACGAATGATTGAACTGTATCGTCCAAATTCAGGCCAGTAACTACATAGTCCAGATTCTGACCGAGTGCACCTACATTGATCATCTTCCTCCTGAATACTCCACAATAACTGCATGGCAGCATCCTCCTGCCCGTGGAAATTTCATCCATCGTGATACCGTAAAAGTCTGACATTTTTAGAATAACGTGTTCCACACCAAGTCTTTTAGTTAGAGAAACCGCTGCTTCAATAGTCTTCGACCTGTAGCCACTTATTCCCTCATCTATCGTTATCGCGATTATTGATACATTCCTCATCTTCCCGAAGACTCTTTTTGTTTCAAAGAGTGCAACAGAGCTATCCTTCCCACCTGAAAGTGCGACTCCAATTCTCGTATTACCCTTAATCTTCACTTCATTTCTGAATTCTAGATTGACCCTCTTTTGGAAGAAGCGAATGAAGTGTTTTTCACAGAGATGAGTTCCATTGTACCTTATATGGATCACTGCATCGTTATCGCAAAAAGAACATCGCATATCGTTGTAGTGAAAAAAATTATAAAAGCCTTTATTATTATTAGTTATGGAAGATTTTGACAAAGAATTACAAGATATATCAAAATATTTTGAGGCGTTCGCCATGACAGACTACGAGCTCAGGGGGTTTCTAGCGCTTGTCCTCTTAGGTGCTAGCACCCCTGATACGATAGCAATGACAGCTAAAATTCCCAGAACGTCCACGTACAAAGTACTTGAAAAACTCGAAGAAAGGGGCTTCATAACATCCTTAGAGGGGCGCCCTAAAGTCTTTAAGGCAAAAAATATCTATGAGATACGGAAAACATTTTCTAAAAACCTTGACGAGCTATTTGAAAAACTCACAGACCTGAGTGAAAAGCTGACAGAAAGAGGCTTACCTCAACTTATTTACACCATTTACGGGAGGGAGAAGGTATTGGAGAAAATGAAGGAGCTCTTGAATTCAGCAGAAAAATTCGCCGCAATATCGACACCAAAGCTTAGGGAGCTGAGGCAGGAGCTAGGAAAAGAAATTGAGTCTGCAATAACCAGGAATGTAGTTGTTTCGATAGTTGCACCGGATAACCAGAGGGTACCACATGGGACAAGAATATTTAGAAATAATTCCCTTATAGCGACGGATATGGTTGCTGACGGGACAAAGGCACTCATCGCAGCTCCAGATTTGTCAGCCTGCGGCTACACTGATAATCCATTGCTTGCCGATCACATAAACAGCTACATTGACATGCTTATGAACAAGAAGTGAGAATCTGGCGCTTAGAATATACGTAATTGATAACGGCGGACAGTGGACTCATAGGGAATGGAGGGTGCTCAGGGATCTCGGCACTGACTGCCAGATCAAAAGAAATGACTCAGATATTTCAACGTTGGAGGATGCCGACGGTCTTGTTCTATCAGGTGGATCCCCTTCAATAGTTGAAGAAGGATTCAAGCTTGGAAAGACGGCAGAATATCTGGAGAAACTAAAGATTCCAATTTTAGGAATATGCGCAGGTGCTCAGTTCATGGGAAAATTCTACGGAGCTGAGGTGAAGTCTGCGCCACACCCCGAATTTGGTCCTGTTACGATTAATGTGCTAGATTCGGATACAATTTTAAAGAACGTTCCTCCTTCGTTCACTGCCTGGGAAAATCACAACGACGAGATAAGCTATGTTCCTCAGGGATTTTTGCTCCTTGCGTCTTCAAAAACGTGCACCGTTCAGGCAATGTGCAACGATGAACTTGCAAGATACGGGGTGCAATTTCATCCGGAGGTCGAGCACACACAGCATGGTCAAACTATATTCAGGAATTTTCTCGAGGTATGTGCTCAGAGATAAACATTCTAACCTTTTCCCTGAAGTTCTCAAGAGTTGAGTCGTTGCAAATGTAAAAGTCTGCCGTAGCTAGGACATTACCAATTCCCCAGCTGAGCTCCCTCTGCTCTCTGGCATTAAATTCCTCTATGTTGTGAGGGTCATCTCCCCTTCCCCTGAGAATCAATCTGTCATACCTGTTCCCCCTTCCCGAGGCTATCCCAACCACAAGTCCAATTTCAATATCCTTCCTGAATCTCTCAATCTCCTCTACATTTCTTATTCCTTCTATCACGACAAAATTGCTCTTGATTCTCTTTATTGTCCTCTTTGCCCAAATATCCATGCCGTTGAGTTTTCTTTCCATCGAGGCAACGTCACCACTCTTTGAGATATCAAGGCCACTATTTATCGTATACTCCCTTACAATATCACCCATGTTGATGACCTCGACGCCGATCTCCTTTGCCACGTTGGCGAATTCGTCCTTTCCAGAGCCCGGCATTCCGATAACAAGTATAGCCTTTGCTTTCACGATCCCCTATGATCACGAAAATTTATACATTTAGGAGATGGGAAGGGACTTTTGGAGCGGTTTAACATCCTTGAGCTGGGAAATAAGCTCATCTCTTATCAAGAGATCCTTGAGCTGCGTTGTATCGTAATTTAACGCTATAGTAGTTGTTCTTCCGTATCTCCCGAAACTCATAACCTCTGAATTGAGAAAACCGAGGCTGTTTAGCTCGTTTACGATGTCTGCTACTCTTCTCTGAGTTAGATTTACTATACCAAGTCTTTCAGATACCTTAACATAGAGATCGTATAGTTCACCCATTGTAGATTTTCCTCCATTCCTAATCTCGCTTATCAAAGTGGCGGAGAATAGGACCAGCTTACTATGGAGAGGAAGGGACACAATGGTATCTGCCACAACATCTCTTTCCAGCTTACTCTTCGCTTTATATATTATATCTTCAGTGATTCTCTTTTCGTCGCTCATCTCGACGAGCTCAACGGCCACCTTCAGAAGATCTATGGCCCTCCTTGCATCTCCATGTTCCTGAGCTGCGATCGCTGCACATACCTTGAGGGCTGAGTCATCTACAAAGCTTGATATGCCTGCATACATAACTCGATCCTGCAGTATATCATAGATCTGGGATGCGTTGTACGGGTTGAAAACAATGGTCTCCTCGACAAGGCGGCTTTTAACTCTTGGGTCAAGATATTCTGTAAACCTTAAATCATTGCTTATCCCTATTATCGATACTCGGGATCTGTCAAGTTCTTCGTTCAGCCTGAGAAGCTGATATAGAACAGCATCTCCGTTCTTCTTGACCAACCTGTCAACCTCGTCTAGTGAAATAATGACTATTCCGTTTAGTGCCCTGATCTTTTCAAGAACTGCGTTGTATAGCCTGTCAAGTGGCCATCCTGTAAAAGGCAGCTTTTCCTCCCATTCATCCCGGATTCCCTCGCCTACGGATAGCAGTACTCCGTAAGAATTATCTACTATTCCACAGTTTATATCCACTATTTTAACATTCGTTTTTATTGAAGATTCAGTTGCCTTTATCATCTCTTTTTCAACAAACCTTACGACGCTTGTTTTACCAACGCCGGGCTTCCCGAAGATTATCACATTGGATGGTCTATTATTCTTAAGGGATGGAGAAAGAATTCTCGCAAGCTGCTCCGTTTCCTGTTCTCTATGCGGCAGCCTGTCTGGAAGAAATCCAGGTTCAAGTGCTTTTCTTTCCCCGGTTATTATTGAGCTTGAGCTTAGGAATTTATCAAATATGTTGCTCGATGTTTTATCCATACCTACTAGCGTCTAGATAGTTCTTTATTAAAACGGTTTCTTATCAGTTATTTTACCAAAAGGGTAATATATTTCGCGGGGGCATTTACCCCCCACAGTTTCGAGTGGAAATCTCATATTAGGGTTTCATTCAACTGGAAGTTCCTTTCCATTAGAACTATAAATGTCGCTTGTTATTTCACCCTTTCCTTCGAAGGAATCCAGGATCTTTTCAGCCTCGCCAACTAGGTATAGGGACCCTGTAACAACAACGTCTTCTCCGCTGTTGTACGCCTGAGAAATTGCATCAACTGGCTTCTTCTTAATCTCAATGTCCTTGAAGAATAGCGAAGCCTCCTTCTTTAACAAGGACGCATCCTTTTTCCTCTCAGGTTCGTCTGGTTCAGTTATGAGGATTTTTGATGAAACTTCAGATAGATTTTGAAGTATATTGTAGCTGTTTTTGTCCTTTAATACGCCTAGAACTACAAGCGGGTCCTTTATGCTATACAGCTTTATATTATCTGAAAGGACTCTCATTGCCTCAGAGTTATGGGCACCATCAAGGATGAAAAGAGGCTTTTTCCTCCTGATCTCAAATCTTCCCGGTATCCTAGTTTCAGAGATACCCCTGAGAATATCTTCCTTAGGGGGGGAAATCCCTGTGGACTCCGCTGCTAGTATTGCTGCAACAGAATTATTAACCTGATGAGCTCCTAGAGCTTTGAGGAATACATCATAGCTTTCCCTTCCAGTATCAAGGCTAAATCTTGTACCATTTAGTGAAAATGAGAGATTTTTAATAGTGCAGTCTTCGATCTCTCTCACCTCAGATCCGTTTTCCTTTGCAATATGAAGGAGAACCTCCCTTGCCTTATCAGGAACCCTTCCTATAACAACAGGCCTGTTCTTTTTTATTATCCCGCCCTTCTCCCTTGCGATATCTTCAATTTCTCCACCCAACCTATCCGCATGCTCAAGGGATATACTTGTTATAACGGATACTTCTGGCAAAATTATATTCGTAGAATCCAATCTTCCCCCTAGCCCTACTTCAATGGATGCAAATTGTACCCCCATTTTTTTGAAATATTCAAATGCCATGACAGTTGTGTATTCGAAGAAAGTTAGTTGAATTACCTCATTGTGGAAATTGATCCTTGATGGATTTTTCTCAACAAATTCTTTAATGTATGATGATGGTATCTGTTCACCATCCACAATAATCCTTTCGTTAAACCTTCTGAGGTGTGGAGAAGTGTAAATGCCTGATCTGAATTTTGTTCTGAAGATGTTGTAGATGAAAGAAGTAGTTGATCCCTTTCCGTTGGAACCAGTAATGTGGGCACTTTTGAACGATTTGTGAGGGTCTCCAAGCATGCTGGAAAAGGCAGCTGTCGGTCCGAGACCAAGCTTCACTCCGAATCTTGAAAGAGAGAAAAGGTATTTTTCCCAATCCATTGGGTAGTTAGGTATTACTGAATAAAAAATTTATTGACAAAAAGATATGAGGCTATGAGTCAGATCAGGGTAATTTTCGTCGAACCTAAGAATCCAGGCAACCTAGGTGCTATCGCCAGGATAATGAAAAATTTTGACGTTGAAGACCTAGTCATAGTAAACGCTCACAGGATACCCAGCGAGGATATATTTAGATCGATGAAAGGTTATGAAATCCTAAAGAATGCGAAGATGGTTAATACTCTCGAAGAAGCATCCGCAGGTCTAACGTACCTGGTCGGAACATCTGATGTTGGAGGGGCCTCCCCTAAAAGCGTGGTGAGAAAATACATGACACCAAAACAATTTAAGGCATTTTCCAGAAAAATAAAAGGAAAAATTGGTATAGTATTTGGACGGGAAGATAGGGGGCTTACAAATGAAGAACTTTCGAAGTGCGATTTTTTCGTTCATATCCCGGCATCGCCTAGCTATCCTACCCTAAATGTTTCATCTGCTGCTGCAATAATACTTTATGAATTATCTGGTCAAAAAGGCAAAGCACTAGATAAGCCCGCTTCGAGAAATAAAATTGATGCTCTAGTTGCAAAATTCAGAGAAAACCTTGAGGCAAATGGATATCCCAAACACAGGATAGAAAAAACAAGTCTTATATTCAAGAGAATTTTAACAAGATCCATGCTTTCAGAATACGAGCACAGGGTTCTAATGGGTGCAATTAGCTGCAAGTGTTAATCACATTTAATTTCTCAGGATTTCACTTTGTGAATTGTTAAAAAGCAAATTTTCGGAATCTTAGTTTGAAAATGATAGTATAAGAGCTGTTTTATTGTGATTCTAATAGCGGTAATAGGTGAGGAGTTGCATAACGCAACTTTCAGGTTGACAATGGGGATTGAAAACTCACTATTGGATGATGGTCATCTCGATAGTCTGCTGCACCCTGAGAAGCGGCTGGATTCAGCTTAAATATCAGCGTTTGGACATATGAATTTATTTTATCCATTGCTTCACTCCAGGGCTTCTCGAGCATCGCTGAAGCAAAATTTTCGTTTTCAACTATTTCACAGGATGTCACCATTTTCCTCAGGCTTCTCAGTGTATTTTCAGCTCTGATTTTCCTCTCTTCAGACTCTGCATTAAACGGCATTATTGCAATAAGAGAAACCTTTCTTCCGTTTTCGTTGAGCTCGTTACATACAGAGGGAAGAACTGACGATGAAAAATTACCCGCAGGCGATGAGATAATTATCACATCTTCTTGGTTCCTGCAATCTATTTTTTCAAGGGCCTTATCGGGTGAGGGAACTGTAGACGAATCGAGGAGTATGCATTTGGGATAATTTATTGATTTTGCTATATTTACCCCGGCGCCTCCTATTCCTATTATGAGGACTTTGTCTGACATATTAATGACATTAATATGACACTACTTATACCTTTTGGTACCCGAACGTATAACCTGAATCATTCCTTAAGTAAAGCTTCAAGCTTCGTTAGAAGAACCTTTGGAGGAACTCTAAAAAAATACTCGTTCTCTACCCCGCCCTTATATCCTTTGCTCATCTTCTTCTTTCCTATGAAACCTGAGAGCTCCAATGAGTTAATGAGCCTGTATAACTTTGAATCAGAGATATTAGGCAGAATCTTCCTAATTTCAGTACTCTTGAATGTTACTCTATCTCCAATCTCGTTCAATATGTCCAAGAGAATATGCATATCCTCCTGCTCAAGATTTGCAAGCGAACTATCTTCAAGAGGAGGCGAGAAATCCCTGTAGGCCTGGAGAACAATCTCTTCATTAAGATAGGAGTTTTGGGCCTCGGCTAGGAAAGATGAGTTCTTTAATAATTCTATTGCTGTTCTCGCACTCCCGCTATCTTCGACCAGATAGGAGATCCTTTCCAACGCCTCGGGTGTGTAAGAACCTGCATAGAGTCCTGAATTTGCTCTATCTGTAATTATTTGAAGGAGTTCCTCCCTGGAGTACTCTTTGAGGATAATCCTGTTGTATTTTCCTATACCAGAAAGTGTACTGTTGTCGAGAAACATCTCAGGCTCCTCTATTGTAAGGAGCACCAGGTTTAGATCTGGGCCTCCAAGTTCTTTACTGCGTGATAGGAGGTAGACAGCTTCAGTATGCGCCCTTTTAAGAGAGTGTGCCTCATCCAGTATTATCAAAGACCTATTAGGTAATTCCTTCAACAGAACTTTGAAAAGAAGATCTGTTGAAATATTCTGGCTATCATACGACCTACCGGTTATTGTGTTTAAAATATATGTAACTATGGACCTATCCGTGGAATTTAGGTAACAGTTTATATAAATTCCATTAAGCTCTGGCAGCTCTTTCAGCAAGTATTTTGCTAGAAGAGTTTTCCCGACACCCGGGTTTCCCCTAACGACGAACGTAGAAGATGAATTCCCTACGCGGATCATGTCTACGATTTTAGAAACATACTGCTCTCTTCCCAGAAACCGTGACGGTATGTAATCCTGCGAGAAGACGGATTGATTTAAGATTACCTTCATTCCACACATTAAACAAAAAATAATTATAAAGCCTCTTATGAAGGGTTATGGAATTTATAACGTTAGGAAAGTCCGATCTAAAGGTTTCAGTTATTGGCCTAGGAGCGTGGCAGGCAGGTGCAAAAGGCTGGGGAAAGATAGTAGATTCTGACGTCAAGGATGCTATCATGACTTCTGTGGAATTGGGCCTAAATTTCATAGATACTGCGGAGGTTTATGGAGACGGGCACTCAGAAGAAGTCATAGGACAGGTTATAAAGGACTTCAGAGATGAGATAGTCATAGCTACCAAGGTTTCGGGAAACCATTTAAAGCCGGACTACATAGAAAGGGCACTTGATGGAAGCTTGAAGAGACTGAATACGAACTACGTTGATTTATACCAAATTCACTGGCCAGATATTTATACGTCTTTAAGAGATACCATGAAGACTCTTGAAAAGTTAGCTGCTAACGGAAAGATTAGATACATAGGTCTTTCAAATTTCAGTGTATGCCAGATAGAAGAAGCCAGATCATACCTTTCAACTATGGATGTGGTTTCAAATCAAGTCAGGTATAACATTATTCAGAGGGAGATCGAGGATGAAATGCTCCCTTATCTTAACAAAGAAAAAATCAGCGTCATAGCATATTCGCCGCTTGCGCAGGGTCTCCTTACGTTTAAGTATGACCATCCATCTTTCGAACCGACAGACGTTAGGCGAAACAACAAGCTCTTTTCCGAGAGTAATATAAAAGTAATCTCATCATTTCTCTCAGTACTGAGGGAAATATCCATGGAGACGGGGCATTCTGTCGTACAGATAGCACTTAACTGGCTCATATCGAAGGGAAATGTGGTTCCTATTCCAGGAGCAAAGAATAGGGATCAAGCGACAATAAACCTCCAATCGAGCGGATGGAGGCTGAATTCGGAACAGAACAGAAGAATTGAGGAGAAATACCAGGAAATAAAGGATAAGATAGATCTATTCTGATCAGGGCTAATCTTCCTCTTTAGTTATCAATTCTATTTTTTCTCCAAATAACAATTTCTTGAATTCTGGAGAAACATCGTACTGGCGTGTAGTTATGTTACTCTCTATCAGCATTAGCTCTGACAGTTCATCAGGGTAACCCTCCGAATATATGATTTCCTTAATGCCAGAATTTATTATCATTTTTGAGCAGTCTGAGCAAGGATGAGTTGTAACGTATATGATGCTGCCGTTGATAGCAGTGCCATTGTAAGCTGCCTGTATTATCGCATTCTGTTCTGCGTGAAGACCTCTACACAGTTCTCTCCTTTCCCCGGAGGGGACCTTTAGCTGCTCTCTCAGGCATCCCATTTCATCACAGTGAATTGAACCCCTAGGTGGCCCATTGTATCCTGTAGCTATGATCCTCTTTTCTTTTACTATCACCGCCCCAACCTTCCTTCTGACACAGTTGGACCTAGTAGCAGCAAGGAAAGCGATCCTCATGAAATATTCGTCCCAAGATGGCCTTTCCATTCTCAATTAATGTAAGAGGTCTAGAAAAATTTTTTCAGATGCAAAAGGTTAAATCTCGAAAACGGTATTAGTACACATGGCAAAATATTCATTCAAATGCGCAGATATAGGAATGAATTGCGGTTTCGAGACAAAGGCTTCAACAAAGGAGGAGTTAATGCCTCTCATTGCTGAGCATGCGAAAACTGCCCATAATATGTCAGAAATACCTCCAGATGTCATGGAGAAGGTAAATAAGGCAATTAAAAAGAGCTTCTTCTGATCTATTGGTTTTTCAAACCTAGGAGATAATGCTTCGCGTAGTTGCGACAAGGGTATAAGAGTTGAAACTTTACTTACTCTTCGTTTTTCGTACCGCTTCTCTTGCGCTCATTCTCGATAGCCTTTTCTAAATCCCGCTTGCGCGCTTTTTTCTCAGCTTCTTTAACTTGCTTTTTTTCTTCCTTCTTTATTTCCCTCTTCCATCCACTCATATTATCCTACCAGTGTCAACGTATCTAAGAATCAGGTTTTACTTTTTCCCTTATCAAAAAATCTGTGATTTTTAAACCCTTAATTCATTCTAACAATGAGCAATGAAATTTGGATATCGCTTCTTTCGACCTCTGATTTTGGCGAGAATCACGGGACGTCTTCCGAAATCCAAAATGCACAATTTATTAATCGTTTTTACTACATATCTCATAAAGGATAGTACAAGGAATACTGCTTGCCTTGCTTTTCTTTCCGCATGTTAAAATAGTTAGGAATCAAAGAGAGATATAAATAATAGCGAAAGGGGAAATAAACTTACATATTATCCTTATTGATTTTACTTTATCATAATTTGTATTTCATAAGCCGTAATGAATAGGAGAGAGGTGACCGTTCCAATGTGCAATCTTAAATTAAAAGCAACATTGTAAAAAGATGCACCGCTCGTAAGTTTACTCAAGTTTCTTCTTATATTATTTGAAGTTAATTATTTCGAGCATGAAAATAAAGGTCAGTATAAGGATTTGATAAGGAAGTAAATACTGCAGATCTACACGCCTTTTCTAACTCTAATTATGATAAGTATCTATCGATGTTTCCATAACCGAGATATTATTATAACACCTCAAGCTGATTTAAATGCCATAAGCTTGCGCTACGCATCTAGATATTATAATAAAATAATAAGATCCTATTTTGCCTACGTATTAGCTATTAATCATTTTATTCATTAAGTTTATTTTTAACACAACTTGTGTTATTCCGGATATAATCCGTTTTATCCTCCGATGTCACATAAAATGATTAGGAGTGACTACAATAGACTAGCTACAGGAGAGATGAAATCAAAATTTAATATTCTATCTTAACAGTTATTTTCACTATTACTAAATCGAAATGATGAGCCTATGGTATATTCGCGTTTACTCACCAAGAAAATATTATAGAATAATAAATTGTATTAGTGCAAGACGTGAATAATTTATTTTCGGCTTTGCATAACATTTAAATATGGCCGGATCAATTTAATTTGTGTCAGAAAACTTGCATCTGAGGAAAGATCTCTCGTTCTACGAG